>NZ_VFTA01000019.1:0-137893 GCF_007003935.1 Mesorhizobium sp. WSM4310 | reverse complement strand
GGTCTCGAGCGAAGCTCGACGGAGTGGGGGTCGACCCATGGCTCGATCGTTGTATTTCAATCGACCAGCACCGTTAAGGTGACGCCTATGGGTGCTGTCCCACCAGCGTTGCCAAGGGTCACCAAGGCAACAAAAAACCCGGCTCAAGGCCGGGCTTTTCGAGGCATTCTGTAGATAAACCTCAGCTCACCTGGACCTTCGACGCGGCCTGGTCCTCGGCGATCTTCTGCTGGAACATCTGCGCGAAGTCGATCGGGTCGAGCATCAGCGGCGGGAAGCCGCCATTGCGGGTCGCCTCGGCGATGATCTGGCGGGCGAAGGGGAACAAGAGCCGCGGGCATTCGATGAACAGGATCGGCAGCATGTGCTCCTGCGGGAAACCCGAAATGGCGAAGACGCCGCCATAGACCAGCTCGACATTGAACAGCACTTCCTGGTCGAAGGAGGCCTTGGCGTTCAGCGTCAAATTGACGTCGAACTGCTTGTCGGAAAGCGGGTTGGCATTGACATTGACGTTGATGGCGATGCCGGGGGCCTTGTCGCGGCCGCGCAGCGAGTTCGGCGCGCCGGGGCTCTCGAAGGACAGGTCCTTCACATATTGGGCGAGCACGTTGAGCGACGGCTGCGTCGCGTTGCCGTTGCCGTTGGCTGCGCCGGTCGGCGCGTCATCATTGCTGGCCATGAGCCTTATATCCTTTTCCCCTGGGCAGCCGTGCTGACCGAATTGAAATCGGGCGTTCGCTACCATGGTCGGCATGACAAGACAAGGTTTGCCGCCTTCGGGCTCGTGTCGGCCGCGGTTGGCTGTGGAGAGATCATTGTCGGGTCGGCGCTGCCCCTCATCAGGTTGCCCGTCCTCCGCAGCCGTTGCGGAAGGGCGCCCTTCCTCTCCCCCGTCGATCGGGGGAGAGGTGTCGGGCGAAGCTCGACGGAGTGGGGGTCGACCCTTCGGCGCAAGGCGAGGCAATGCCTGCGCCTTGGTCCCCTTTCAATATCCGTTCGCGGCGCCTGCCAGGTGGTTCCCCCACTCCGTCTCGGCTTCGCCGAGCCACCTCTCCCCCCTCCGGAGGGAGAGGAAAGGAGCCTGGCTGGAGCGGCGCTGGCCTCTCAGAACAGATCAGAACGCCGCACCCGCGACCTAATCGTCCTTCAGCCGCCGCCACGGCGAATTGTGGTCCGGGCCGCGCTTGAAATCGTCCTCGCGCGAATAGTCGCCGTCGTCGAGGTCGATGACCCTGTCGCGCGACCGGCGAAAGCCGCCGCCGGAGAAATCGGTGGCGACGACGATGCGGCCCTTGAACCGGCGCCAGGCAAGGTCGCGCACCGGCGGCAGGAACAGGAGCAGGCCGATAATGTCCGTGATGAAGCCGGGGATGATTAGAAGGATCGCGGCGACCACGATCATGGCGCCGTGGGCGAGATGGCGGCTGGGATCATGGCCGGCATCCATCTCGGCGCGCACCCGAGCCATGACGCCGAAACCCTGGTGCCTGAGCAGAAGCACGCCGGCGATGCTCGAGGCCAGCACCAGGCCGACCGTCGCCAGCGCGCCGACCTCACGGCCGACGATGACGAAACCGGCGATTTCCAGCAGCGGCAGAGCGAGAAGAAACAGGGGAAGCAGCGAAATGCGCAAGTCTTGCGAGCCTTCCGGTCGTTGGTCGTTTCGATTGTTTTGGCCCTTGGCGGCCAATCGCCGCTGGCCCTGAGGCCGTTAGATAGGTATGCCTGCCTTTAATTTGAATGATTGCACCTTGCGTTCTATATGCTTTGAATGTTGAACGCTATGCGACCGCGGCCCTCTGGCCGGATGGTCCGGCCTACAGGCAGGGATTGATTGGCAGAAGATATGGGCTTCTTCGACTTCGGCACGATTTTCTTCCTGATCGCGGCGGTGGTGATCTTCTTCCAGCTGCGCAACGTGCTGGGCCGTCGGACCGGGAGCGAGCGGCCGCCCTTCGACCCCTACTCGGCGGCGCGCACCGAGAAGGACGCCACGCAGAAGCCTGAAAATGTCGTTTCGCTGCCGCGCAAGCGCCTGCCCGGCGAGCCGGCGCCGGCCGACGCCTATACGGCGATCGACGCCTTCGCCAAGCCCGACACCGATCTCAACAAGGGCCTGCGCGCGATCAAGGACAATGACCCGTCCTTCGATCCGAAGGGTTTCATCGACGGCGCCAAGATGGCCTATGAGATGATCGTCATGGCCTATGCCGACGGCGACCGCAAAACGCTGAAGAACCTCTTGTCGCGCGAAGTGTTCGACGGCTTCGTCGCCGCGATCGGCGAGCGCGAGGCGAAGTCGGAAAAGATCCAGTCCTCCTTCGTCGGCATCGACAAGGCCGACATCGTCTCGGCCGAGATGAAGGGCGGCGAGGCGCATGTCACGCTGCGCATCATCAGCGAGCTGATTTCGGCGACGCGCGACAAGGCCGGCACGGTCATCGACGGCGATCCGGAGACCGTGGCCGAGGTCAAGGATGTCTGGACCTTCGCCCGCGACACGCGCTCGCGCGATCCGAACTGGAAGCTCGTCGCCACCGAAGAAGAAGACTGAGCCCCGATGCATGTCGCCCAAAAGTGCGAAGCGGTTTTGGGACAACGACTTGCAGCAAAACCCAGACCCGAAGCGCGTCGCATGACACTCTTCAAACACGACGCGCTTTAAGGCGACGGGGCTCCGGTGTCGCTATCGCCTCTCTTCATCGAAAAATCCTTTGACGATCTGCCCGGCTGGGGCGATGACGACCTTGTGCCGGCCTTCGAGGCTTTTCGCCGCTCCGCCTTCCATGCGCCGGTAAAACCCTATCGCAGCGGCGCGCTCGGCGTCGATTTCGGCGCCTTCGCCGCGGCCTATGCGCAAGCGCGCATCGCGGCGCCCGCGAACCGGACGGAGGCGCGAACTTTCTTCGAGCGCCATTTTGTCCCGATGCTGGTCCGCGCCGAAAGCGGCGCCGGCCTCGTCACCGGCTTCTATGAGCCGCAGGTCGAGGCCTCGCCGGTGCGCACGGAGCGTTTCGTCGTGCCGCTGCTGTCGCGGCCGGCCGATCTCGCCGATGTCGACGATGCCAATCGGCCCCAGGGCATGGATCCCTACCTCGCCTTCGCGCGCCGGACGGCGGACGGACTGGCCGAGTATTTCGACCGTGGCGCGATCGAGCGCGGCGCGCTTGAGCGCCAAGGGCTTGAGATCGCCTGGCTGGCCGACAAGGTCGATGCCTTCTTCATCCATGTGCAAGGGGCCGCAAGGCTCGCCATGACCGACGGCCGGCTGCGCCGCGTCACCTACGCCGCCAAGTCGGGCCAGCGCTTCACCGGACCCGGCAAGGTCTTGAGCGAGCTTGGCGAAATCCCGCTGGCCGAGGTGACGATGCAATCGATCCGCGCCTGGTTCAAGGCGCATCCGCAGCGCATCAACGAGATCCTGTGGCGAAACCGCTCCTACATCTTCTTCCGCGAGGCCGAGGTGGAAGATGCCGCGCTCGGCCCGATCGCCGCCGCCAAGGTGCCGCTGACGCCGGGCCGCTCGGTCGCGGTCGACCGGCTTCTGCACACATTTGGCACGCCCTTCTACATCGACGCGCCGACGCTCACCGCCTTCGACGCAAGACCGTTCCGCCGGCTGATGATCGCGCAGGACACCGGCTCGGCCATCACCGGACCGGCGCGCGGCGATCTCTTCGCCGGTTCGGGCGATGCCGCCGGCGAGATCGCCGGCGTGGTGCGCAACGCCGCCGAATTCTATGCGCTGGTGCCGCGCGCGCTGGCCGGGGGCGCCAAATGAGCAAGCGTCCGGACAGGCTGAGCGAAGACGACCGGGTGCTGTGGAACCTGGTGGCGCGCACGGCCAAGCCGCTCAAGGGAAAAACCTCTCTCGACATTCCCGACATGGCCATCGAGGCCAAGCCGGCGGCGCCGCAGCCGGCCCAGCCCGCCGCCAGTGCGCCGGGCGCGGCGAAGCCGAAAGTCCAGCATGTCACGCACCGGCTCGACGAGCCGACGCTGGACAAACTGTCGAAGGGCCGGCTGCCGATCGAGGGCCGTGTCGACCTGCACGGCATGACGCAGGACGAGGCCTATTCGCTGCTGTTCTCGTTCCTGCACCGGGCGCATGCCGGCGGCATCCGCTATGTGCTGGTCATCACCGGCAAGGGGTCGTCCTCCGGCGGCGACGGCGTGCTGCGGCGCGCGGTGCCGGCCTGGCTGTCGACGCCGGCCTTCCGGCCGCTGGTCTCCAGCCACGACCATGCCGCCCGCAACCATGGCGGCGCCGGCGCGCTCTATATCAGGCTGCGGCGGGCGCGCTCATGAGGATCGGGAGGCCGGGCGCATGACGCCGTTCGGCGAAAGGCTGCGGGCGCTCAGGCGCGAGCGCGGCGTCAGCCAGAAGGACATGGCCGCGGCGATCGGCGTCAGTGCCGCCTATCTCTCGGCGCTTGAGCATGGCAGGCGCGGTGCGCCGACCTGGACGCTGATCCAGAAGATCATCGGCTATTTCAACATCATCTGGGACGATGCCGAGGAGCTGGCGCGGCTGGCCGAAGCCTCGCATCCGCGTGTGCGGCTCGATACGTCAGGCCTCAATCCCGCCGCCACCGAGCTCGCCAACCTGCTGGCCGAGAACATCGAGAAGCTCGACGAAGCGGAACTGCGCCGCATCACCGCCTCGATCCGCGCCGCGCTTGGCCGGCTGAAGTAACTGGTTTTACCTGAATTTCACGACGGCCTGCCGGAGCGCGAAACAGGGCCCGCCGACGGCAGCCGGCGGGCCACTGTTGCGGGATCAGGGCTTGCCGGCCGTGCTGCCATTGGGGTTGCCGCCCTTGGTGCCCGGGTTGCCATGGTCGTGGCCATTGTGGTCGCCGCCCAGGCAGTCCGACGCGCCGGCAGTGCCGCAACAACGGCCGGCCCAGAGATCATTGAGGTTGGTGTGGACGCAGCTGACCGTCTGGTCGGCCTTCGCGGATCCGCCCAGGGCCGACACGGCAGCGACGGCGAGAAGGGTGTTACGCAGCAAAGCAGTCATTTGAAGTCTCCATGGTTGGGTTTCTATCGTTCACGGCCGTGTGTCGCCGGGCGAACGGAAATGGTTCATGGAGAGGGACGGAAATTTTCCGGAGGGATGCGTGGTGGACCTCCACGCCTTCGTCATCCACGGGCGGAGCAGCCGCGCAGCGGCGTCGCGGAGACCCGAGGATCCATGCCGCGACCTGCGGACGCCGCAACGGCGCAGAATGTGGCGATGGCTCCATGAAGATGGCCGACGCCTGTTCCTGGGCCGCCGTGTTCTATGTTGGTGTCACGGCATGGATCCTAGGGTCTGCGCCGCGTCGCTGCGCTCCTTGCTCCGCCCTAGGATGACGAAGCGCTGGGGATGCGCAGCCCAACCAGGCAGCCGCAGCCGCTACTCCACCGAACCGACCAGCACCTGCTGGCCGCCGCGTATGGAAACCCAGCGGCCGGTATTGTCGATCGCCTGGCGCTTGAGGAAGTGGTAGCCGGTCTGGTCCCAGGCCTTGACCTTGTCGGTCAGATTGTCGAGCACGTAGTCGCCCTTGTCGGTGCGCACAGTCAGCACGGAATGGCCTTCGCCGTCGGGCTTGCGCACCACGGTGATGAGCAGATCGGCAAGCGAGATGCCCATGCGGGACAGCCGGCGGCGCTTTTCCAGAACATAGTCCTCGCAATCGCCGACGCCCTTGTCGGGATAGGCCCAGACCTCGTCCTTGCCGTAAATGTCCATGTCGCTCATCGGCTCGACGGCGGCGTTGACCCTGGCGGTGATGCCGGCGAGCTTGCGCATCAGCCCATTGGTCATTTTTGCCGGCGCCAGGTTGCTCGGACGGATCGAGCATTCGCCGGGGTGCTGCTTGCAGAAATCATAGTGGCCGATCGGCTGCGAGGTGATGCCCCCGGTCGCCATCGCTTCGGCAGCCAAGGCCGGCCAGCTTCCCGAGGCTGCCAGACCGGCCGCAGCCACGCACAAACGCAGCCTTCTCGCCATTGTTGAGGAATTCATTGTCCCCGCTCACCCTGTTGTTAACGAAACGTTAAGGGCGATTGACAGTCCGTGTCAATTACGACGACGGACTGATTTGCGGCATGGTTACCCGCGGGGAGGGACAGCGTCCATTGTGCAACAGGATCGGCCCTGCGGCCGATTTTGTCCCGGAATGGCCTACCGTTTGGCGGTGCGGACCAGTTTCGGCTTCACCGCGACGCGGTTCTGGCGGCCATAGCTGGTGATGAAGTCGACGATGCGCGGCACGATTTCGGAGCGGAAGCGCGAGCCGTTGAAGACGCCGTAATGGCCGACCGCCGGCTGCATGTAATGCGCCTTCTTGTCGGCCGGAATGTTGACGCACAGATCCTGCGCCGCCTTGGTCTGGCCGAGGCCCGATATGTCGTCGTTCTCACCCTCGACCGTGAACAAGGCGACGTTGCGGATATCAGACGGATCGATCCTGGTGCCGCGATGCATCATCTCGCCCTTGGGCAGGGCATGGCGCACGAACACGGTGTCGACGGTCTGCAGGTAGAATTCCGCCGTCAGGTCCATGACGGCCAGGTATTCGTCATAGAAGTCGCGGTGCTTCTCGGCATTGTCGCCGTCATGCTTCACAAGGTGCATGAAGAAGTCCTTGTGGGCGATGATGTGGCGGTCGAGGTTCATGCTCATGAAGCCGGACAGCTGCAGGAAGCCCGGATAGACCTCGCGGCCGAAGCCGGGCACCGGCCAGGGCGCGCGCATGACGACATTGTCGCGGAACCAGTCGATGCCCTTTTCCTCGGCCAGGAGATTGACCGCGGTCGGGTTGCGGCGCGTGTCGATCGGGCCGCCCATCAGCGTCATGGTCGAGGGCACGAAGGGATCGCCCTTCGCCTCCATCAGCGCCACCGCCGCCAGAACCGGTACGGAAGGCTGGCACACCGCCATCACATGGGTATCAGGCCCCAGCGCATGGAACATCTCGATGATATAGTCGATATAGTCGTCGAGATCGAAGCTGCCGTCGGCCAGCGGCACCATGCGGGCGTCGACCCAGTCGGTGATGTGGACATCGGCATGCGGCAGCATGGCTTCCACCGTGCCGCGCAGCAGCGTCGCATAGTGGCCCGACATCGGCGCCACGATCAGAAGCTTCGGATCCGGCTTGCGGCCGGCGGGCACGGCGCGCTCGAAGCGGACGAGGTTGCAGAACGGCTTCGACCAGACGGTCTTTTCGGTGACCTCGACGCTCTTCCAGTCGACGACGGTCTTGTCGAGGCCGAAAGCGGGCTTGCCGTAGCGGCGCGTGCTGCGCTCGAACAGCTCGGCGCCCGCCGCGACCGAACGGCCCCAGTGCGTGTGCGAGACCGGGTTCAGCGGGTTGGAATAGAACATCCGCACCGCATCGGCATAGAGCCGGGCCGGCTGCAGCGCCGCATGGTTCAATTCGTAGAGATGGTAGAACATCGACAACCCCGCTGCTGCTGCGACCGAAGGGACGACGAGCAGCGCCGAGCCTCAAATGTCTCGTGGCGAGGTTAACAACTAATTGCTGCGATGCAATACGTCACGTGGCGTGACCAATGGTTCTTTCGTCCAAAGCGTTGCAAATCCGCCTGGAACGGCCGAGCCGGCTCAATGTGCAGTGCCGAAATGTGTAGGAAATGTGTCCGGCCCTGCCGCCGGACACAGGCAATTTTTACACGCGCGCCATGCAGACCGAGGTATGGCCGGAACCGATGAAGCCGAGCTGGCCGGCGGCGCCCTTCGACAGGTCGAGCACGCGACCCCGGATGAACGGGCCGCGATCGTTGATGCGCACGATGACGCTGCGGCCATTGTTCTGGTTGGTGACCCGCAATTTGGTGCCGAAAGGCAGCGAGCGGTGGGCGGCGGTCAATGCCGACGGGTTCATGCGCTCCCCAGATGCGGTGCGCGAGTGCAGCGCGTACCAGGAAGCACGGCCACACTGGCCGGCGGCGGCGGTTGCCGAAGTGGCCGAAGCACCGACCATCAGGCCAGCAGCGATCGTTACCGCGACAAGCGCGGTCTGG
Organism: Mesorhizobium sp. WSM4310; assembly: GCF_007003935.1. NCBI lineage: Bacteria > Pseudomonadati > Pseudomonadota > Alphaproteobacteria > Hyphomicrobiales > Phyllobacteriaceae > Mesorhizobium > Mesorhizobium sp. WSM4310. The sequence goes on along the minus strand of NZ_VFTA01000019.1, from coordinate 129,850 downwards.
TTTAGGGTCTTCATATTTGAGGGATGGCTCCGTTTTTGACAGACCCCAGCCGTTAGGTGCCGAATAAGGCAGGAAATGCGGCAAGCATCTGTCCGTTCCGTGGCGAGATCACACGTTTGGAGTCGGAAGGTAACAGTCTGTCAGGGGTTTTCCGGCGCGATTTGATTCATTTTCGACGATCTTCGGCCCGATATGAGAGATCGCTTTGACAAGATATCGGATTAATATCCAAGTAGAATCCGGTATGATTGGGCTCATTCCTTTGGCTCTTTCATCACGGTCATGGCGCCGCGAACGATCGACTTGAAAAGCGAGATCCGTCAATGAGACTGACCAAAAATCTGCTGGCCTTGATTGTGCTGGCTATCGGTGCGGTGTGGGCGCTGCAAGGCGTCGGCGTGATCGGCGGCAGCTTCATGACCGGCCAGCCGCAATGGCTTTACATCGGCCTCGTCGCCATGCTGCTCGGCCTGGCCGGGCTGGTATGGGCGAACCGGTAGAGCTTCGGTGAGAGGTCGACAAGGTTGGCGCCCTTCCTCTTCCTCCGGAGGGGGGAGAGGTGGCGCTGCGAAGCAGCGACGGAGTGGGGGAAGCCGGTTTTCAAATGCGCCGCCGCCAGCAATTCACCGCAGAGTTTTCAATCAGGACGAGGCATCGCCCGGCTTGAGATGACAACGGCGGAGCCAGGTCGACCCCCACTCCGTCTCGGCTTCGCCGAGCCACCTCTTCCCCGATCGACGGGGGAGAGAAAAGGCGTGAGCTTGCATAAGCTCGACGGAGCTGGGGAAGCCGCTCGTCGATGGCGCCGCAGCCGACAGCCTTAGAGCAATTCCAGGAAAAGTGTGAGCGGTTTTCCGTCCGGAATTGCGTCAAAACAAAGAGTTAGAGCGGTTCGCCGTTTCCATGAAACGGTGAAACGCTCTAGCCGAACAGCCGGTCCAGGATCGTGCCTTCGAGGCGGGCGAGCTCGGCCGAGCCGCGCCGGCGCGGCCTGGCCGCCGGCACCTCCAGGTCGAGCGCGATCCTGCCGGCGCTGATCACCACCACCCGGTCGGCGAGCGCGACTGCCTCGGCGACATCATGCGTTACCAGCACGGCGGTGAATTTCTGGGCGAGCCAGATGCGCTCCAGCAATTGCTGCATCTCGATGCGGGTCAGCGCGTCGAGCGCGCCGAGCGGCTCGTCGAGCGCCAGGATCTGCGGCTGGCCGACCAGCGCGCGGGCCAGTGCCACCCGCTGCTTCTGGCCGCCGGACAGCACCGAAGGCCATTCGTCGGCGCGGTCGGCCAGGCCAACCTCGCCCAGAATGTCGAGCGCGCGTTGCCTCGCGTCCTGGCCGGCAGCGATGCCGGTCAGCCCGACCTCGACATTTTTCACCACACTCGCCCAGGGCAGCAGGCGCGGCTCCTGGAACATGAAGCGCGTGCGGCTGTGGCCCGCTTCCTCGGCGCCCAGCGTCAGCGATCCCGATGTCGGCCGGTCGAGCCCGGCCAGCAGCCTGAGCAGCGTGCTCTTGCCGCAGCCGCTCTTGCCGATGACGGCGACGAACTGCCCGGCCGGCACGTCAAGGTCGATGCCGTCGAGCACGATCTTGTCGCCGAAGCGTTTTTCCACGCCGTTGAAGGCGAAGGCGCGCCGGCCTTCGACAGAAATCGCCGGGCGCGCCGGCGCTGGCGCGGCGACGAAGGAACGGACGGAGGTCAGGCTGGCGGCTGGCATCGAAACCTCATCCGTTCTGGAAGGCGGGATGCCAGCCGAGCGACAGCCGCTCGAGCAGGCGGGCGAGGCTGTCGGCGAGCTTGCCGAGCAGCGCGTAGATCAGGATCGACAGCACAACGACATCGATCAGCAGGAATTCGCGCGCCTGCATGGCCATGTAGCCGAGGCCGGAACTGGCCGAGATGCTCTCGGCGACGATCAGCGTCAGCCACATGATGCCGAGCGCATAGCGCAGGCCGACGAAGATCGCCGGCAGCGCGCCGGGCAGGATGACGCGGAAGAACAGGGCGCGCCGGTCCATGCCGTAGACGCGGCCCATCTCGACCAGCTGCGGATCGACGCTCTGTATGCCGAGCAGCGTGTTGACGTAGATCGGAAAGAACACGCCGAGCGCCACCAGGAACAGCTTTGCTTCCTCGTCGATGCCGAACCACAGGATGACGAGCGGGATCAGCGCCAGATGCGGGATGTTGCGGATCATCTGGAGCGTGGTGTCGGTCAGGCCGCGACTGAGCCGCGACAGGCCGTTGGCAAGGCCGAGCGCGAAGCCGATCGAACCGCCTATGGCAAAGCCGGCAAGCGCGCGCGCCGTCGAAACAGCGATGTTGCGGATCAGTTCACCCGAAAGCGTCAGCCGCCAGAAGGCCTCGGCGACAGCACTTGGCGCCGGCAGCACATTGGCCGGCACGACGCCCGCGCGCGATGCGGCTTCCCAGCCGGCGATCACCAGGACCGGCAGCACCCAGCCGATGGCATTTGCGTGGAGGCGCGCGGAAAAGCTCATGAGGAGGCCTGCAGGCGGGCGGCGCCATGGAAGCCGACCGAGAATTCGTTGGCGATGTCGCGATGTGCCCGCTGCCGCCTGGTGCCGAGCCCGAGGCGCGGGAACAAGAGCTCGGCGACGCGGTAGGCTTCCTCGAGATGCGGGTAGCCCGAGCCGATGATGGTGTCGATGCCGATCGCCTGGTATTCGCGGACGCGCTGCGTGACCTGCTCCGGCGTGCCGACCAGCGCGGTGCCGGCGCCGCCGCGCACCAGGCCGACGCCGGCCCACAGATTGGGCGAAACGACGAGCCTGTCGCGACGGCCGCCATGCAGCTCGGCCATGCGGCGCTGGCCGACCGAATCCATCTGGTTGAGGAAGCGGGCCTGCGCATTCTCGATCTGGGCATCGGTGACATGGCGGATCAGCCGGTCGGCGGCGCGCCAGGCTTCGTCCTCGGTTTCGCGCACGATGAAATGCAGCCGGATGCCGAAGCGCAGTTTCCTGCCGCGCAGCGCCGCCTTTTTGCGCGCCGAAGCGAGCTTCTCGGCCACCTGCGCCGGCGGCTCGCCCCAGGTCAGATACATGTCGACGAGGTCGGCGGCGAGATCCTGGCCGGCGTCGGACGATCCACCGAAATAGAGCGGCGGCCGCTCCTGCAGCGGCAGAAGGTCGAGGCGGCCGTTTTCGACGCGATAATATTTGCCGTCGAAATTGACGCGCTCGCCCGAGACGAGACCACGCCAGATGGTCAGGAATTCATGCGCCTGGGCATAGCGCTCATCATGCGGCAGGAAGACGCCGTCGCCGGCGAGCTCGGTCGGATTGCCGCCGACCACGACATTGAGCAGCAGGCGGCCATTGCTCAGCCGGTCGAGTGCCGCGGTCTGGCGCGCGGCGAAAGTCGGCAGCGTCACGCCGGGCCGCAGTGCGACGAGGAACTTCAGCTTTTCGGTCAGCGTCGCAAGGCCTGTCGCGGTGATCCAGGAATCCTCGCAATTCTGCCCGGTCGGCAGCAGCACGCCGGGGAAACCGAGCCTGTCGACCGCCTGCGCGATCTCCTTGAAATAGCCGAACTCCGGCGGCCGCTGCTGCTCCTCGGAACCGAGATAGGAGCCGTCGCCATGCGTCGGGATGAACCAGAAGAAATCGAGCGGGCTGGCTGGCGTGGTCATGTCTGGCGCGGTCACGGACAGATCTCCTGGAGATTACAGGCACAAACGGCAAAGGCGCCGGACGTTTCCGCCCGGCGCCGCACGAGAAAGATCAGTTGCCCGGCGCGGTCCAGACGGCGTCCGAGATGCGGACCGCTTTCGGGATCAGGCCGAGCTTGTAGAAGCGGTCGGCGGTCGCCTGCTGGCCGGCGGTGATCTCGTCGGTGATCGGAAAGATGCCGAATTTGCTGCGGTTGGCGGCGATGGTCTGGGCGTCGAGCGGCACACCGGTCACCTCATGCAGCGCCGCGGCCACCTTGTCGCGGTTCTGGTCCGCCCATTTCGCCGCTTCGCCGAGAGCGGCGATGGTGGTGGTGATGATTTCGGGATGCGCCTTGGCGAAATCCTTGTTGGCGAGGAAATAGGTGTTGACCTTGAGCACCTCGCTGGAGCGGGCCAGCACGCGCGGCTGGTAGCGTGTTTCGGCAATGGCGAAGAACGGATCCCAGACCGCCCAGGCGTCGATCTGGTCGCTGGCGAAGGCGGCGGCCGCATCGGCGGGGCTGAGGTAAACCGGCGTGATCTGGTCCAAGGGAACGCCGGCTTTTTCCAGCGCGGCGACGAGCAGATTATGCGCAGAGGTGCCCTTGCCGACGCCGACGCGCTTGCCCTTGAGGTCGGCGACCGACTGGACCGGCGAGGCCGGCTTGACGAAGATTGCTTCGCCATCGCCATTGGACGGCAGTGCCGCCGCATAGACGATGTTGGCGCCGGCCGACTGGCCGAAGATCGGCGGTGCGTCGCCGGTCCAGCCGACGTCGATGGCGCCGACATTGAGCGCCTCGACCAGTGGCGGGCCGGCGGTGAATTCCACCCACTTGACGGTGACGCCCTTGTCGGCGAGCGCCTTCTCGATCACCTGCTGCTGCCGGGCGATCACCGGCAGGCCGGTCTTTTGATAGCCGATGTTGAACTGCTTCAGCTCCTGCGCGGCGGCGCCGAACGACAGACCGACGGTAGCGGCGAGCAGGCCGATGCCGAAAACGCGTCTCGTCAGATTGAAGCGCTCGGTCAGATTGAACATGATCCCTCTCCTTCGCTGCGGATCGGCGCCGGGAAAACGTCCTCGCCGGTTGGAATGAGCGGCAAGGCTAGGTAGTTCTATAAATTTAGTAGAGGAATGATTTTGCGAGTTGGCGCCGTGGTGCGGAAATATCTTCCACGGCAACCCGGCATTCGTCATTCGAGGGCGAGGCAAGGAGCGAGCGACGCCGCGCATGGATGACGAATGAAAAGGCTTTGGCCAGGACCGCGCCGGTCACTAGATTGCTTTCACCAGCCGCAGCAGGCCCAGCATCTCGACATAGGTCCCCTTGCGGAAAGCGATGTAGACCGGCTCTTCCATGCCATGGAAGCGGCGCTTGAATGCCGCCTGGCCCTGCAGGTTGAACCTGCGGCGGTTGACCCATGGCGAAGAATAGGCGCGCTGAAAAGTGTTGCGCCAGAAATCGCTTTCGGCAAAACCGCTGGGGGTGACGTCGAGAAGCGGCGACAGGCCGAGCGTGACCACCGAAATGCCCTCTTCGCGAAACCGGTCGACGGCGAATTTGGTCAGGCCGATCTCGGCGTGCGGCGAGGCATCGATGTGCTTGCGCTTGAAGGCGGTGGTGTAGCCGATGACCTTCCCGTCGCGAAACAACGGATCGAAATCGAGCAGCGCGACGAGTTCGCCATCGGGGCCATGCAGGACGAAGCGGCGCATGTCGGTGCCGAGCTGATCGTAGAATGGGCGGTTGAGAAAACCCATCTCCCAGCGCTTGACGATGCGGTCGCCGCGCCAGTTCTCGGACAGCCGGGCGATTTCGTCGAGGAATACCGTCCGCGTGTCTTCCTCGAACCAAAAGCCCTTCTTCAAGAGCCAGCGCTCGGAATAGCGCACGGTCTCGTTGCGCTTGCCTGAAAAGTCGTGTTGGGGCAGGGCGAGGCGGGTGTCGATGCCCAGCCGGTTGACCTTGTAGCCGAGCCCGGCCAGCACGTGCGCGGTCTCCTCGCCAATCTGCACGAACCACGGGTCGCCGGCGGTCTCGACGAAGCGCCTGATATAGTCGGGCCGCCGGGCCGGCGCCGCCACCGGGTCGCCAAGCGCGAAATGATGCTTCATCTTGGTGCCGAAGGCGATGTAGCCGTCGGCGTCGCCAAAATAGGAAAGCTTGCGCTGTACGGCAGTCGAATAGGCGAGCGAGAAGTCGCCATGGCGGCGGACCATCGCCAGGCGTTCGACATGCGTCAACGCCTGGCGCTCGACCTTGGGCGAGGCACCCTCGAGGATTTTGTCGAAATAGATCCGCAAGGAGGGCATGGTCCGGATTCCGCGTGCCGTCTGTGGCGCGGGGGGCCTTTCGGCACGCCAGACGCGCCACGGCGCCTTGATTTTTCACGGGAAGCCGAAATCGCTGCGGTTTCGAATTCCTGCGTCGGTAACGAGATCCGCCAGCCCCTCGGAACTCGAATCAATCACATTGCCGCGACCTGATTATCGCCGATGCCGCTGATATGCCATATAGGGCTGCATGGTTTCGGACGGAAGCGGGGCATTCGGTTCCATGTCGTTGGTTTAGTCGCATTTGCGCGATGGGAGTTGTTTGCGCCCTGGCGCCGCAAGGCACTCGAGCGCACCGATCCGCTGTTTGGGTTTGCGCGCGATCAAACGGTTACAGCGTTCTGCGAGCGTGTAGGATGCGGCGGTTGAATGGATTTTGAGAGCGAATGGCTGATACGACAAGCAGACCGAAGGTGGAGCAGGTGGCGGTGGTCGAGCCGGCGATTGTCATCGGCGCCGGCGCCGCCGGACTGGCTGTCGCGCAGGCCCTGATGAAGGCTGGCGTGCCGGTGGCGATCCTGGAACAGGAGACCCGGCTGGCCGAACCCTGGCATCGGCGGCACCAGCAGCTGCATCTCAACACCCATCGCGATCTCTCGGCGCTGCCCGGCCTCTCCTTTCCGGGAGGGACGCCAGCCTTTCCACCCAGGAATGTCGTCATCCGCCATATGAACGATTTCCGCGAGGCGAACCAGTTGCCGGTGGAGTTCGGCGTCGCCGTCGAGACACTCGTGTTCGGGGGCGACCATTGGGTGGTGCGCACCAGCGCCGGCTCGCGTCTGGCGCGTCATGTCATCGTCGCCACCGGCCGTGACAAGGAGCCCTTCACGCCGCAGTGGATGGGCATGCAGGCCTTTGCGGGCCGGATCATCCATTCGGCGGATTTTGGCGACGCCAAGTCCTATGCCGGCAAGAAGGTGCTGGTCGTCGGCGCCGGCAATTCGGGCTTCGATGCCCTCAATCATCTGGCCGGCGTGGATACGGCTTCTCTCTGGCTATCGGCCCGCAATGGCCCTGCGCTTCTGCCCAAGCGGATCGGCAAGATCGCCGTGCACCGGCTTTCGCCGCTCATGGCACGCTTGCCGCTGCGCGTCGCCGATGCGGTGATGGCCGCGACGCAGCGCCTGGTTTTCGGCGATCTCACCAAATTCGGCATGCCGCCCGCGCCGTCGGGCGGCGCCAGCCGCCTGGCCTCGGATTACACGGCGATCGCCGCGGACGACGGCGCCGTCGACGCCATCAAGTCGGGCAAGATCACCGTGGTGCCGGCGATACGCGAATTCACCCGCGACGGGGTGATCTTGGCCAATGGCCGCCTGGTCGATCCCGATATCGTCATTGCCGCGACAGGCTACCGCACCGGGCTGGAACGCATGGTCGGCACTCTCGGCGTGCTCGACGCCAAGGGTGTCCCGCTCTTCAATGGCGATGAAGCCGACCCGAAACTGCCCGGCCTGTGGTTCACCGGCATGCGGCCGAGCATTCGTGGCTGCTTCGCCAATGCCGCCATTTTGGGCAAGGCGATCGCCAGGCGGATCGCCGGAGCCAGCCGCTAGAGCAATTCCAGGAAAAGTGTGAGCGCGTTCCCTCGGGAATTGCGTCAAAACAAAGGTCTCTGGCGACTTGGCGCCTCACGCCGATTTCGGCTCCAGCCGGCGGAAACCGACGGCTTGCACCAGCATCTCCTCGTCGACCATGCCGGCATTGTGGAGTGCGAGCAGGTTGAGGGCGATCTCGCGCGCTTCCGGCGAATCGGGTCGTGCTTCGCGCCGCAGGCAGGCTTCGTCAAAGACGCGCTGCAGCTTGGCGATGTCGCCGGGCTTGAGCAGGCCGCGATCATAGACTGACTTCGACATGGCGGTGATCTCCTGGGAACGACCTAGGGCGCCATCAGTAAATTGCCAATCTTTCCCGGAGCTTGAATAGATTCACGCCGAAGGAGGGGCGGTGGCAAACCGAAGCCCTCCCTCGAGGTTCGCAGGCCTGATATCACACCGCGATTTTGCCGCCGCCTTGCCTGGTGATGGCGACGACCGACGGCCGCACCGGCATTTCGGGCTTGAAGTCCGGCCAGCGCGTCGACGGATCCTCATAGTAGGACGGCCGGCCAAAACCTTCCCAATCCTCGCCGCCATCGCCCGGATGCTGGACGGCGACGAAGGCGGTCTGGTCGTCAGGCGCAAACAGCGGGCCGCACATTTCCGCGCCGATCGGCACGCGGAAGAACAGTTTCGAGGTTGCCCGCGCGGCCCCCTCCGTGTCGACCGCCCACAGGCCATCGGTGCGGCCGGTGACCTTCGGGCCCTGGCCGTCGGTAGCGACCCACAGGCGCCCGGCCGAATCGACCGCGCAATTGTCGGGCATGCCGAACCAACCATGGGCCGTCGTCGCCGTCGAGAAGGTGGCGCCGACATCGGCAACCGACGGATCGCCGCATTTCAAAAGCACTTCCCATTTGCCCTTGGCGGCCGTGAAATCGCCATCGGTCTCGGTGATCTCTATAATGTGGCCGAAGGCATTCTCGGCACGCGGATTGGCGGCATCGACCTGATCGGGCTTGCGCTTCGAATTGTTGGTCAGCATGACATAGACCTTGCCGTTGACACCATTGGGCTGGATGTCCTCTGGCCGGTCCATCTTGGTGGCGCCGAGCAGATCGGCGGCGCGCCGCGTCTCGATCAGCACGTCGGCTTGGCCGGCGAAGCCGTTCTCGGCGGTCAGCGGCCCTTGGCCGAAGACGATCGGCAGCCAGTCCACCGTGCCGTCCTCGGCGAATTTGGCGACATGCAGCGTGCCCTCGTCGAGCAGGTCTTTGTTGGCGGCATGGTCGTTGGCGCTGAACGTGCCCTTGGTGACGAATTTGTAGACATAGTCGAAGCGCTCGTCGTCGCCGAGATAGAAGACGACGCGGCCGTCCTTGGCGACGATGGATTCGGCGCCCTCATGCTTGAAGCGGCCCATGGCGGTGCGCTTCCTCGGCGTCGATGCCGGATCGTTGACGTCGACCTCGACGATCCAGCCGAAGCGATTGGGTTCGTTCGGCTCCTTGGCGAGGTTGAAGCGGTCGTAATGCGCGCCCCACTCATAGGCGCCTTCCGGAATGCCGAGCCGCTTGTAGTTGGCGGCTTCCTTGTGGCCCTCGGGCAATTCGCCGGAGAAATAGCCGTGGATGTTCTCCTCGGCCATCACATAGGTGCCCCAAGGGGTGACGCCGCCGGCGCAGTTGTTGAAAGTGCCGAACACTTTCGTGCCGGACGGGTCGGCATTGGTCTTGACGCGGTCATGGCCGGCGACCGGGCCCGACAGCGCCATGTCGGTGGTGGCGGTGATGCGGCGGTTGAGCTTGCCGTCGCGCACCACTTGCCATTTGCGGCCCTCCTTGCGGATCTCGACGATGGTGCCGCCATGCGCCGCCATCTCGACATCGACCTGCTCCTTCACGAGCGGCGCCACCTCGGCCTTCTTCTTCCCGTCCTTCTCGACGATCGCAACGATGCCCGGAAACATCAGATGCGGGTTGGTGTATTCGTGGTTGACGACGAGCAGGCCGTGTTCGGCCGAGCCGTCGATCGCGATGTAGCCGACATAGTCGTTGTTGTAGCCGAACTGCCTGGCCTGCGCCTCGGCCGACTGTTTCGTCGGGTCGAACTCCGGCGAATCGGCAAACAGCGGATCGCCCCAGCGCAACAGCACGTCGGCGTCGTAGCCCGGCGCGACATGATGCCTGTCGTCGATGCCGGCCTCGAGCTCGTCGAATTTGAAAGCGGAGCCTTCCGCGGCGCGGGCATCGTCGGCGGCGATCATGGCTAGCGGGCCGACGGTCGCGGCGATCGCCGAGACGGCGAGCGATCCCTTCAGGAATCCCCGGCGCGAGAACCGCGCGGCGATGATCTCGCCCATGGTGCGGTTGTCGGTGGGATTGGTGGCCGGTCCTTCGTTTTCCTCGAGCAGGCTGGTGCGGAATCGGGCGTCGGGGGAGCGATGTTCGGTCACGAAGGGCCTCTGGCTTTGGAGTGGCTGGAGCTTGTTGCCTGTTCGACTCCTACGCCGGGCCGATCACATTTTCGTGACATCATACAGGCCCGAAGGCTCGGGGCGAGGCGACTTGCTCGCGCGGACCTCGGACTTTGGTCCAATCTTGCGCTTGCAAAAGTCCTGGAGGACAAACGCAACGGTCGGAGGTCGCTTCCGGCCAATACATCTTTCGGCGAAGTTGCTGGTTGCAACGTTGGGGTGGGCGCGCCGGCTCAATCGACGGAGATCAGGATGCACGGATCGATCACGGCCCGGTGCCGCCGGCTGACGCTCGTTTCGGCGGCGGCTCTGGCGCTGACCATCGTTCCCTATCGAATTGCCCTGCACGGCTCCGCCCCCGGGATCGACGCCGCATCAGCACAGGCCGGCAACGGTAATGGCGGCAACGGCGGCGGTAACGGCGGTAACGGCGGCAATGGCGGCGGCGGTAACGGCGGCAACAGTGGCGGCGGTAGTGGCGGTAACAGCGGCGGCAACGGAAATGCAAACGGCGGCAATTCCGCAACGGATGGCAGCGGTGACAACTCGGCGTCCGGCAAGGGTCAGAGCACCAAAGGCGCCAGCCATGTCAACGGTACGACCGGTGACAAGGTCGAGGTGAGCGGCAACAAGATCACGGTCACACATCCCGACGGCATCACCGAAAAGATCGAGAACGGGCGCTTCAGAATGAAGGATGCGCTGGGTCGCACGATCATCGACCGCCGGGCCACGCCGGCCGATGTCAGCCGTCTGAAAGCCTTGTGAAACTGGCCAGCAGGCAACGGCCAGCGCTTTGCCCGGGAAAACCGTTCACACTATTCCTGGAATTGCTCCAGCGCTTTGGTTTTGCCGCAATTCCGGACGGAAAACCGTTTCACACTTTTCCTGGAATTGCTCTAGGAGCGACTTCTGTCCCGGTCGCGGAACTCACGCACCATGAGAGCCGCTTCAGTGCGGTTTCGCACATTGAGTTTGGACAGCACCCCGGTCATGTGGTGCTTGACCGTCTTCTCCTGCAGCTCCAGGCGCAAGGCAACCTCCTTGTTGCTGAGCCCCTCCGCCACCAGCCGCAGGATTTCCGCCTGCCGTTCGGTCAGTTGCCGCAACCGGTCCGCCACGCCGTCGGCGGATTGCGGGGACTGGAGATCGGAAAGCAGCCGTGCCGACAGCGTCGGCGTAAGGTAACCCTCGCCGGCTGCCACATTGCGCAGGATGTCGGCGAGCGCGCGAGATCCGACGCCCTTGAGGATATAGCCCTGCACGCCTGCGTTCAGCGCCGTGGTTACATCGGCATTGGTCTCCGAAACCGTCAGCATGACGATCTTCTGGGCGGGATGGTCGGCAAGGATGCTGGCAACCGCGGACAGGCCGCCGCCCGGCATGGAGATGTCGAGCAGCAAAATGTCAGGCTGCACCGTCGAGGCGATGCGTTCGGCATCCTGCGCTGTCGCGCCTTCGCCGACGATCTCGAAACCTCCGATCTCCGACAGGCTGCGCGTCACGCCTTCACGAAACAGCGGATGATCGTCGACAATAGCGATGCGGATAGCGCCAATCATGCTTGCTCCTCGATCGAAAGACTGATCACCAATCGCGTGCCTTGCGCTCCGGTCAAGGTCTCGAACTGGCCGCCAATGCTTTCGACCCGCTCCCTGAGGCCGGCGAGCCCCAACCCATCGACCCGCGCCGGATCGAAACCCGGCCCGCTATCGGACACTTCGACAAAAAGCCTGCCATTCTTCATCCCGGCCCGCACCGTCTGATCCTTGGCCCGCCCGTGGCGATAGGCATTGTTCAGCCCTTCCTGCACGAAACGATAGATGCTGATCTTTTCGGAAGTGCCGAGATCAGGCAAATGCCTGGGCAGCGTGAGCAACACGGACGTTCCCGTCCGGTGCTGATGTTCGTCGACCGCCATCCGCAATATGTCCGTTGCCGCGGCCGTTTCGATCTGCGGCAAGACGAGACCGGTGCAGATACCGCGAATTTCGCGCATCGCATCCTCCAGCGTCTTGCGGATCATCGCGACCTCGGTCGCGCGGTTTTCGCCCCAATGGCCGTCGCCGGAAAATACCGGGCTGTCCATGCGCAGCGCCGCCAGGGCCACGAGCTGCGCCGGTCCGTCATGCAGGTCGGCGCCGATCCGGCGCAAATATCGTTCGTTGAGCGCGGTGGCGCGGCGCGACGCCCGCTGCACACGCTGCCGCAAGGCGCTGTTTTGCGTCACCAGGCCTTGCAACTCCGACACCTGGCGGCGCAGCGCTCCGCGCTGATCGTCTATGGTGCGGCTGGCGCGCAGCACGATGCTCGACAGCAGCAGAAAAGCCGTCAGGGTGGTACCGGCCACGATCAGCCAGCTCGACAGCAGGGCAGAGGCCAGCGTGGCCTTGAAATCGGTGGCAACCTCGAAGAATTCGGTGACGGCCACCACCTCGCCCGACCAGGGTTCGCGCACCGGATTGTAGATCTCCAGCAACGGCACGCCCACGGCCTGCTCCTTGCTTTCGGTTTCATCGAACGCATCGAATTGGGCGGTGACGTTGCCCTGGAAGGCGGACCGCAGATCGTCGGTCAGATCAAAGCGGCGGCCGATCAAAGTTGCATCTTTCGCGTAGAGCACAGTGCCGTCTCGGCGCCAGAGCCTGAACGAGACCAGGCGCTTGCCGAGCGCGCCCTGGCCGAGCGTCTCGTCGAGCGCCTGCTTGACGGACTCGCTGAGCTCCTCGCTCTTGCGCAGGTCCGGCAGCAGCGGCGCGATCACGCTGTCGACATAGAGCGCCGTCGTGGCGGCCGAATTGCGGGTGACGCCGTCCCGGATCTGCGACGTCACCCAGGCACCCACCACCAGCATGACGGCCAGCAGGCCAAAGCCGCCGGCAACGAGGAATTGCAGGGCAAGGGAAAGCTCGCTCCAGCGCCGCGCCAAATTCTGCAGAATACGAATCATGAGTCCCTGATCGCCCTTGGATCGAACAAGCTGGACGATATCGGCACATTGAGCCTCAGTCTTGCCGTTGCCAAGACCTTCGTTAGCAAGACCTTCGTTAGAACGAGGTCGCTTGACGTGTCGAGGCGCTTGGGAAACAAGGTCCGCGGCACATGCGGCGGCAGCCGCTTCGAGGGGATGGGACGTTGAGTTTTTCGGGACTGGTGCAGCTTGGCTTTTCGACGGTGATCTTCCTTTTGGCGGCAACCGCCGCCAAGCAATGGGGACTGGCGCCGAGCCTGGGCAAGATCCTGTTGACGCTCGCGCTCTACTCCCTGGGCAATCTGATCATGCTGCGGCTGATTCGCGAATTCGGCATGTCGGTGTCGTTCAGCCTCTCGGCGGTCATCCAGCTGGTCTCGGTCAACGTCGTGGCGCTGGTGTTCTTCGGCGAGCGCGTCAACGCGCTGCAGGCCACCGGCATCGTGCTGGCGATCGCCGCCGTGGCGCTGATCACGCTCGGGCCCTATCTGCAGGGGAGTTGATCGAGATGAAGATTGCGACACCGGCCCGATGAAAGACACCGCAAGCACCCTGCTCAACCGCATCGAATTCCCGGTGCTGCTGGCCGGCCTGGTCATCGCCGGCGGCCTTTGGGGCTTCGTGGAACTGATGGAGGTGGCGCGGGCAACCGCGCCGCACGCCTTCGACACCGAAATCCTGCTTGCCTTCCGCCAGGTTGGCCAACCGGCAATCCCGATCGGCCCATCGTGGCTGGAAGGCGCCATGCGCGACATCACCAGCCTCGGCAGCGCCAGCGTGCTGGTGCTGATCACTTCGGCAACGATCCTCTATCTGCTGTTGATCCGCCGGCCGGGGACGGCCCTTCTCATCTTCGTCGCCGTGGCCGGCGGCCAGGTGCTGTCGAGCCTGCTGAAAGTCGGCGTCGACCGGCCGCGGCCCGAGCTCGTTTCGCATCTGGTCAGCGAGACGTCGCTTTCCTTCCCGAGCAGCCATGCCATGCTGTCGGCGGTGACCTATCTCACGCTCGGTTCGCTCGCGGCGCGCTTCCTGCATGGCAGGGCGACGAAGATCTACGTCTTGTCGCTGGCCGTGCTGACGACGGTGCTGGTCGGCGTCAGCCGCATCTATCTCGGCGTCCACTGGCCGTCGGATGTGCTGGCCGGCTGGTGCGCGGGCTTCGCCTGGGCGATGCTGTGCTGGCTGGTGGCGCGGGTGTTGCAGCGCCGCAAGGTGGTGGGCGACGATGCCGACGGCGCCTGACTGCACCCTCGGGCTTGCGCTCAGATCAATCGGTTGATGAGGTGTCCACCACAGCCTGCCAGAACCAGAACCATCGAAAGCAGGCATGCCGATGTCATCAAGGTCTTGAAAATATTCAACCGCGTTACCCCTGCCCAGATGGGCAACACCCTAGCCTGCAATCCTCGGGAAGTATCGGGAAAAATGGACGATCAGGCGAAGGCGCTTACGCGTCAAACATTCATATTGATGCTTGAAACATCATGACAATGGCATTACACATTATTCCTGCAGACACAGACATGGGGTCCGGCCGATGATCACTGCCGCGCAGATGCGTGCCGCAAGGGCCTTGGCCGGCATCGACCAGAAGACGCTCGCCGAACGCGCAGGCGTTTCGCTTCCGACCATCCAGCGCATGGAAGCGAGCGATGGCGTGGTCCGGGGCGTGGTCGATACGCTGATGAAGGTCATCCAGGCGCTCGACGAGGCCGGGGTGGAGTTGATCGGCGAGAACCAGGCCAGCGAACGCGGCGGCAGGGGCGTGCGCCTCAAACCCGCCGTGCCGCCAGATCGCAGGGCTGAGCCGGCATAAGTCGCGACGGCGACCGCCGACATTCCTGCCGACGGTTCCGCCGCCTTCATGTGCGGAAGGCAGTCCATGGATCAGGCACGGCAGGCAGTGCATCAACCGACCCATAAGTCGGCTCGAGGGTGGGCCCACGGGTCGACAAGCCCGACATTTGCCGAATTGTTCACGCCCAAGCTGGTGACGGTCTGGCGCGAAGGCTACCACCTGCCGGGGGCCTCTGCGCAAATACGGCGCACCCTGATCAACCACGGCGTCAAGCGACCGCTGGTGACCTATGCCGCCTCGATCAGCGATGCACGGACGCAACTGGCGGAGAAATGAGAGAGGCAGCCCCTTCGCAGCCAGCGTGCCTCAAGGGAGGAGGGCTGCCGGCCGTCATGGGTTGAGCGAGCTCGGACCGCTGACGAACGGGCTTCCCCTGACATAGAACCGTAGCAGCCTGTCCGCATCCTTGGTGATGCCGATCCTGATGCCCTGCCCGATGTCGCCGGCTTTTTGGCCGTCCTTCGCCAGCCATAGAGGCCCTTCCCGGCAAAGGTCGAGCCCGTCGAGCGACCGGTCGATCCGCAGCGCCGCCGCCAGCCTGCCCGGCCCGCGCGCCAGGTCGCGCAAGCGCTCGACGCCGCGATTCTGACGCATGATGGCGATGCCCTCGAGCGGCTCGAGCGCCCGGATCAGGACGCCGGTTCCGGTACCTTCCGCCTCGCTTGAGACATTCAGCATCATGGAGACGCCATAGGCGAGATAGACATAGGCGTGGCCGCGCTCGAGGAACAGCGAGCGGTTGCGCCGGGTCATCCCCCTGAAGCCATGCCCGGCGGCGTCGCCCACGACATAGGCCTCGGTCTCGACGATGCGGCCGCTGACCATGCCCTCTGGCAAATCGCGCACCACCAGCTTGCCGATGAGGAAGCGGGCGAGCGCGACCGTCTCGCTAGGCAGCTCCGGACGGGCGATCGGCGGATGATCTTCCCCATGGCTCACGGCATGCGCTCGCCCGATTGCGGATAGTCGAGCACCGCATCCTCCCGGTAGATCTCATGCTCCGCTTCGAAGTCGCCGGCATCGGAGGCAGCCCAGTGACGATCCAGAGCCGTGGGGATGCCCCAGTCCTCCATGGCAATGTCTTCCATCGCAATCCTCCTTGACCATCATCGTGGGATGGACCGTCGTAGCACGGTCCATCCCACGGCCGTTAGCGAGAGGTCGCGCGGATCGGCCCTGAGCCCTCAGTCGAGCTTCAGTGCCGCGATTTCGCCCTCGTTCATCAGCGGCACGTAGAGGATCGACTTGCCGTCGGTGCCGATGTCGGCGCTGCCCGGCTTGAAATGCGCCACCGCTTCCGGCGCGCCGCCGGCCTTGTAGCGGTAGAGCGTGCCGGTCATGTAGGCGGTGGCATAAATGGTGTCGCCAACAGCGATGACGCCGTCGAGGTCGGCGAATTTCTGCGCGCCGGGCAGCGGCGAAATCGCCTTGCTGGCGAGATCGATGGCGAGCAGCCCGCCCGGCTCCGCCGTGCTGAAGTCGGGCTTGATGCCCTTGCCCCAGGAGGCGACGATCAGCCTGTCGCCGTCGGCGAAGACGCCGTTGGGCGAAGCCAGCAGCGCATCGCTGACGAACAGCTCCGGCCGGTCGCCATCGACGCGGTAGATCGTGTCGGCCAGCATGTCGCTGACATAGACCTTGCCCGTGTGGTCCGAGGTCATGTCGTTGAGGAAGACGGCATTCGGCACCACGATGCTGGCGATCAGCCTGCCGCTGGCCAGATCGACGACGCGGACCTTGGTGATGTCGGCGACATAGAGCTTGCCGCCCGATATCGCCATGCCCTTGGGCGCGTCCATGCCGTCGGTCCAGTGCTGGGTGATCGTCTTGCCGTCGAGGGACAGCACCGAGAGATAGCCATTGCCGTCGGCAGCGCCGGGATTGCCTACGATGTTGGAGACGATGATGCGGTTGTTGGCGGCGTCGAACAGCGCCGATTCCGGCTGTTCGAGGCCCGTGGCGCGCCAGAGCTCACCGGCCTGGGCGACTGGTGCGGCGGCGATACCGATGGCGACGACAAAGGCTGAGAGGCGGTTCATGGCTGTTCTCCTGTGATGACAGGCCAGACCTAGGATTTTCGATACTTTTCGGAAAGCCTAACTGCCGCTAGTATCAAATATCGATACGAAACCGCTGGCAAGAGGTGCATCCCATGAACGGTCTGATCTTCGAGGCGCTGAAGCGGACGCTGAAGGCCAAGGGCGTCACCTATCGCGAGCTTGCCGAACGCATGGGCGTTTCAGAGCCGACGGTGAAGCGCATCTTCCACGAGCGCAACTGCAAGCTCGACCGGCTGGTGGAGATCTGCACGGCCGCCGGCGTCGAGCTGGAAAACGTGCTAGGCTCGATGAACCGCGGGCCGGGACCGGTCAACCACATCGCACCCGAGATCGAGCGCCGGCTCGCCGGCCGGCCGGCGCTGCTGTTCATCTTCGTCATGCTGTCGGAGAAGTTCACGCCTGAAGGCATCATGCGTTCACAAGGCCTGAGCGAGGCCTCGATGTTCCTCTATCTGCGCGATCTGGAAGAACTCGGCCTGATTGCGCTCGGCCGGGGTCTCACGGCAAGACTATTGGTCGAGACGCCGATCCAGTGGAATTTCGAAGGGCCGCTGAGGCCGCTGTTCGAGATGACCAACAAGAATTTCATCGGCTGGGCCATCACCCATATCGACAAGGAGGCGACCTTCGTCAGCTTCTCCAGGCGCATGCGGCCGGAAACGGCGGAGATGGTGCGGCGCGAGGCCGAGGAACTGGCCGAGCGCGCCAAGCTGCTCGCCCATCACGACCAGCATACGACGCCCGAGGACGGGCTCACCGGCTACAAATTCACCTTTGCCTTTGGCGCGACGCCGTTTCCCGCGATCATGCCGATCGGCCCGCACCCGCGCGACGCCGGCGCCCAGCCCGCCGCTCCTGCAAAGGGACGCCGTCCCTTGCCGGCCTGAACAATCATCCCAAGCAGGATTGCATCTGGCGGCTGAGCATGTCGCGCCCGCTCCGGCGGCGCCGACTGCCACCATTCGCCACCAGCTTGCCGACCGGACGAGCCATGCGACCAGCGATGCCGACCGCGCCCATAGGGCGCGCTGGGATAGAACAGATCCGGCACCAACATTCGTGATAGGATTCGCGCACCGATTTGCCAGACTGTAGAGGACGGCTTGCCGAATGCGTGACACGCCCCCGTGAAATCGAAGTGATCCTATGCCGACCGCACCAACACTTGAACTTCGCCGCTATTCGCGCCTGAAAAATTTGCGGGCGCGCGCAGAACGCCAGGGTGCTGCATTGCAGTTCTGGGCGCGTACGGCATCGCTCGCCGTGATCTCCTGCTTCTTTTCATTGATCAGCCGCTGGGATGCTTCGCTGCTCTTCGTGCTGGCGGGCCTCGTGCTGTTCCAGCTCGTCGGCCTGATCCAGTTTCTCTTTGCGCGCCGTCGCACGGCGCGATGGTGGATCGGTTACCTCGTCGGTACGCTGGACATCATTCTGTTGACCGTTCTGCTGGTAACGCCCAACCCGTTTTCCCAGGAGGCCGCGCCGGCCGCGATGCAACTGCGCGAGGGCAGCTTCAAATTCCTGCTGATTTTCGTATGCCTTGGCGCGCTGACCCTTTCGACACGATTGGCGCTCTATCTCGGCGCGCTCGCGGCCTTGACGTGGGCGATCGGGGTGGGATGGGTGATTTCTTATCCGGGAACCGTCATTCCGGCGACGAACCTCTATTCGCTGCCGGTGAAAGAGCGACTGAACCTCTATCTCAACCCCAATTTCGTCGATACATTCGCGCAGGCGACCAACGTGTTGGTCGTGCTGATTATCGGCGCGATCATGGCGCTGGTCGTCTCTCGTTCCCGACGTCTGTCGGAAGACTATGTCAAGGCAGAGCGCGCCCGCGCCAATCTCGCCCGGCATTTTTCGCCCAACGTCGTCGACCAGCTCGCCACGGATGACGAGCCCTTCGGCCCGGTCCGCCGGCAGGATATCGCGGTGCTGTTCGCCGACATTGTCGGCTTCACACACTATTCCGAGGATCATCCGGCCGAAGCAGTGTTCGAACTTCTGCGTCAGTTCCACCGTCGCATGGAGCAGGTCGTTTTCGACCACAATGGCACCGTCGATAACTATATCGGCGATTGCATCATGGCGACATTCGGGGTTCCGCAAGCCAGCCATGACGACGCCACTCGCGCCATCCAGTGCGCTGAAGCGATGGTCGCCGCTCTCGAAGACTGGAATGTGCAGCGGGTGTCCAGGGGATATCCGCCGCTGGACGTTCGGATCGGTGCACAATATGGCGCAGTCGTCATCGGCGCGGTCGGCAGCGAGCGCAATCTGTCCTTCGCGGTGGTGGGCGACACCGTCAACGTCGCCAGCCGTTTGCAGTCGCTCTGCCGGGAGCTTCAGGCGAATATTTGCTTTGGGTCAAGACTGATTGAGGCCGCGAAGGCGGAATCGCCCACGGCACGGTTGAATGCGCGCGATCATGGACCGGTTAGCATCCGCGGCCGCGACGAACCGGTCCATGTCTGGGTCGAACGCAGAGCCGAAAGCCAGGGCACTGTCGCGGTCTCGGCATGATGCAGGCCGCCATGTGAAACGCCTGCACCTCGGCCGGATAGGCCGCGCTACAGGGGCATGTCCGGACCTTGAGCAATCCCAGGAAAAGTGTGAAACGGTTTTCCCGGGAAAAGCGCATAGCGCTTTCCCTTGGGAATTGCGTTAAAACAAAGAGTTAGAGCGGGTTGCCGTTTCCGTGAAACGGTGAACTGCTCTAGGCCGAAGCCATCACGTGTCTGGGACGATTGCTCCAGCCTTTGCGGCTTCGGCGTCTGTGCTTGCCTTGTCGTCCCAGACCATCTGCCGGTAGTCGAAACCATATTCCAGCGTCGGCTTGACGATGCGGAAAAACGGCGACAGGTCGAAGTCGCGCGGCGTGTAGAGCGAGTGGTGGCGAATGTGCAGGATCTCCTTGCGCATATAGCTCGACTGCGCCGACGCGCGGCCCGGCGCACGGGTGATCTCGGGCAGGATCGGGTAGTGGATCTCGCCATAGGCCTCGGCGATGAGCGAGGAGCAGATGGCCCGCGTCGGATTGCCGGAGCCGAAGGCCAGCATGCGGCGGCGCCAGCGCACCGGCACCGGCGGCGTCGGGAAGAAGTAGCGCAACATGTCGAAAATGTTCTTGAGGTCGTATCTCAGGCCAAGCTTGCCGATCATGAAGGCGACGACATGATCGCGGTCCTCCGGAGTGAGCCCGCTCGCCCGGCAGATGCGGGTGTTGTAGGTGCGATAGCGCGACAGGGGTACCGCCACGCAGCCTTCGCCGAGCGTCACCTCGATCAGCCGCCGCCGCTCGGTTCCGTCCTCCGGTTCGGCCAGCGCGTCGCCGACATAGAAGGCCGCATGCGACCATGTCGACTGGGTGAGGTATTTGATCGCCGCCGAAATCTTCTGGTTGCCTTCGATCAGCAGGATGTCGCCCGGCTCCAGCGTGCGGCGCAGCGTCTCGG
Organism: Mesorhizobium sp. WSM4310; assembly: GCF_007003935.1. Taxonomy (NCBI): domain Bacteria; kingdom Pseudomonadati; phylum Pseudomonadota; class Alphaproteobacteria; order Hyphomicrobiales; family Phyllobacteriaceae; genus Mesorhizobium; species Mesorhizobium sp. WSM4310. Next base: position 109,476 of record NZ_VFTA01000019.1, on the reverse strand, counting down.
CGTCGGATGGCGTATAGGGCTCATAGCCGGAGGATTCTTGCTGCAGCCGGCCGGCAAGCCAGCGGCCAAGTCGATCCAGAAGCGTGTCGCCAGGCTCGGTCATGGTAGAGCGTGACTAGCACGGCCCGGCGGGGGAGTGCCAGCGCGCCGGCGTTTGGTCAGCCGGCGGAAGCGCTCGTCTCGTCATGCGGCGTCGGGCTGGCCAGGTCGTCGCGCGCCTTGCGGGCCAGTTTGCGTGTCGAGCGCTTGGGGCTGTCGCCGAACAGCTCAGCCGCCTCGGCAAGGCAGGATTTCCTCAGGCGCTTCTCCGAACGCTTCAAGAGCTTGCCGAGAAGCTTTGTGTCCTGGTGCGGCCCCAGCGGCTCGTCGTCCGCATCGAGCAGGGCGCGCATGACGAACAGGTCATGCAGTTCGCCGAGCCGCTCGCCCAGTTCATCGACCGCCTTGCGCCGCGCCTTGATCGGCGTCGGCCACAGCCGGCCCAGCAGGGACAGGTGCATGCCATGCGTTTTGGCGGCCTTGCGCAAATCATGGAAATCATTGGCTTCGCCGCGCGCGCCGGCCTTGTCGAGCGCCTTTTTGGCGCGGCGCAGAGTGACGCGTGCACCTTCGGCAAGCACGTCGGCCGCCTGTTCCGGCTGGTCGGGCAAGGCGAGGCTTTCGATCCGCTTGATGCCGTCTTCGCAGGCAGCGGTCGCCGCGCCGATCGCTGCTTCGAGGCCGGCGCCTTCATGCAAATCGTGCTGACGGGCGACCAGCCTGTCGCGCACGGCGTCGAGCCCGCCATCGGCGCTCTCCTTGGGAAAAGCCGCCGCCAGCCGGTCGAGGGTCTCGATCAGCGCCGTTGCCTCGCGCGGAGCGGCAAGCAGCGCCGCCACGTTGCGATAGCATTGGTTCTCTGTCGTGCAGAATGTTTCGTCGCCGGAATGAACCAGCCGCAGCAAGGCACGAGCGCTCTTCAGCCGCTTGCGGCATTTGTGCAGCCCCTGTTCCGGCCGGCTGCGCGCCGCATCCAGATGCTGGAGCGCCTTGCCGATTTCCGCGGCAAGGATGCGTCTGACCTCGCCGGTCAGCGGCAGGCGCGGGTCGATGCGAAAGCTCATGCGGCGATCTCCGGTATCCCCCCGAGGGCGAGCGACGCGTTGTAGAATTTCTGCTCGCCTGTCACTTCGCGGCCGAGCCAGTCAGGCAGCATTTCGTCCGGCACATCTTCCGGAGTCTCGAGTTCGGCCACCACAAGTCCCGCGAGTGCACCGCCAAAGACATCGACTTCATAGAGATAGCCGCGATGCCTAACATGGTGACGTGTCTTCTCGATGACACGTCCGATGGCGAAGTCCAGCATCTCCAGGGCATCCGCCAGAGGGATCGGATATTCGTACTCGTCGCGCTCGCGAGCGCCACTGCCGAATTTGAGCGTCAGCTTGGCGGAAGCGCCGTCGCTGATGCGGATGCGGACGGTTCGCCCGGGCGCCGTGGCGAGATAGAACTGGAGGATGCCGATATCCGCCTCGGCCAGCTCCCGCCATGCGGTGCTGGAGACCAGGAACTTGCGCTCGACTTCCTTGCCCATGGCCGCGCACTAAAGCGTTTGGCGCGGGCGATGGCAAGACAACTCCGAACAGAAGTTGACTTTAATCAATCGATTGATTAAAGTACTGTCATGATCAAATTGCCCGACGCCAAAAATTCCCGCCGCGAGACATCTCCGGCGGAGCCTACCCGCGCCGCGCTCGTGCAGGCGGCGCTGAAACTGTTCGGCCGGCAGGGTTTCGATGGCACCTCGACCCGGGAGATCGCGGCCGCGGCGCAGGCCAATATCGGCTCCATCGCCTATCATTTCGGCGGCAAGGAAGGCCTCCGCGCCGCCGTCGCCGACTATATCGTCGAGACTATCCAGGCGGTCGCCTCCCAGGCACTGGCAGCCGGTCAGGCGCCAGCCAGTGGCCGTGCCGCGCCGGCGGGCGATGCGGAGGCGGCGCGCGCGCAGCTTTTCGCGGCGATAGAGGGGATCGTCGGCTTCGTCGTGGCGCAGCCGCGCGCCGGCGAGATCGTGCAATTCTTGCTGCGCGAACTGCAGCATCCCACCGCTGCGCTCGATCGCATCTATGAAGGCGTGTTCGAGCCGGCGCATCGCCGGCTATGTCATCTCTGGGAGCAGGCGACCGGCGAGCCGGCCGAAAGCGAGCGGACCCGGCTCACCGTGTTCACGCTGATCGGCCAGGTCGTCTATTTTCGCATCGGCCGCGAGGCGGTGAAGCGCCGCATGGGCTGGCACGACATCGGCGCCGCCGAGGCCGCCAAGGTCGCGGCCGTCACGACGGACAATCTCAGCGCCATGCTGGCCGCCCGAATGGGATCAAAACCCCAAATGGGATCAAAACCCCCAATTGGATCAAAACAATGAGTTTCCTCTGCTCCTTGCCGCTTGCCGCTCAACTCTTCGGCGCCTGTGCGCCCGCCGCTCCGCTCGCCGTCGGCTATGTCGAGGGCGACTATGTGCTGCTGGCGCCGATCGAGGTGGCGCAGGTCGAGACCGTCGCCGTCAAGCGCGGCGATCGCGTCACGCCGGGGGCGACGGTGGTGACGCTGGAAAGCGCCGACGCCAGGATCGCGGTGGCGCAGGCCGAGGCAAGCCTCGCGCAGGCGCAGGCGCAGCTCGCCGATCTGCAGGTCGGCAAGCGGCCGGAAGAGATCGCCGCACTCAAGGCGCAGGTCGACATGGCCAAGGCGCAGGCCGACGACGCCAAGCGCAAATACGACCGCGCCGCCGATCTGTTCAAGCGCGGCACCGGCACCCAGGCCGACTACGACACCGCCTCGGCGACGCTGGAGACCGCCAACGCCCAGGTCGGCCAGGCGCAGGCCAATCTCGCCGTCGGCGGCCTGCCGGCGCGGCCCGAGACGATCAAGGCCGCCGACAATCAGGTCAAGCAGGCGCAGGCAACCCTGCGGCAGGCCGAGTGGCGGCTGTCCAAGCGCACGCTCGCCGCCCCTTCGCCCGGCCGCGTCAACGACGTCATCCGCAATCCCGGCGACACCGCCGGCCCGACCGCGCCGGTCATCTCGATGCTGCCTGACGGCGCGGTGAAGCTCAGCGTCTACATACCGGAGGCCGCCTTCGCCTCGGTCAGGATCGGCAGCCTGCTCAGCGTCCATTGCGACGGCTGCGGCCCCGATGTGAAGGCGCGCGTCAGCTATGTCTCGCCCGATCCCGAATTCACCCCGCCGGTGATCTATTCGCTCGAGAACCGGCAGAAGCTGGTCTATCTGGTCGAGGCGCGGCCGGAGGGCGACGCCGGCCCGCTGCAGCCCGGCCAGATCGTCGATGTCGACCTTGCGGAAACGGCCAAATGAACGCCATCGACGTTCACGGCCTGGTCAAGCGGTTCGGCGACAAGACCGTGGTCGACCATGTGACGATGTCGGTCGCCGAGGGCGAGATCGTCGGCTTCCTCGGCCCCAACGGTTCGGGCAAGACCACCACCATCCGGATCATGTGCGGCCTGCTGACGCCCGACGAAGGCGAAGGCACGGTGCTGGGTTTCAACATCCGCACCGACTCGCTCAGCATCAAGCGCGAAGTCGGCTACATGACACAGAAATTCTCGTTCTACGAGGATCTGACGATCGGCGAGAATCTCGAATTCGTGGCGCGGCTCTACCAGCTGAAACCGGTCGAGGACTATGTCGCCAGGACGCTTGATGAACTCGGCCTCGCCTCGCGCCGCGACCAGCTGGCCGGCACGCTGTCCGGCGGCTGGAAGCAGCGGCTGGCGCTCGCCGCCTGCATCATGCACAAGCCGAAATTGCTGCTGCTCGACGAGCCGACGGCCGGCGTCGACCCGAAGGCGCGGCGCGAATTCTGGGACGAGATCCATCGCCTCGCCAGCGGCGGGCTGACCGTGCTGGTCTCGACCCACTACATGGACGAGGCCGAGCGCTGCCACCGCATCAGCTACATCTCCTATGGCAAGATGCTGGCCACCGGCACCGTTGAGGAGGTGGTGAAAAACGCCGGCCTGACGACGTTCGTGGTGCAGGGTCCACAGCTCGCCAAGGTGGCCGAAGAGCTGCAGGGCCGCCGCGGTGTCGACCAGGTGGCGCCGTTCGGCGCCACGCTGCATGTCGTCGGTTCCGACAGGAAGAAGCTCGAGGCAGCCCTCGCCGATGTCGAGAAGGAGCACAAGGGCGTGACCGTGGTGCCAGGCGAAACCAGCCTGGAGGACGTCTTCATCCAGTTCATGTCGGGGTCGAAGGACAATATGGCATGAGACAATATGGCATGAACAGCGTCTTCTCCTTCGCCCGGCTCGGCGCGCTGCTGATCAAGGAGTTCATCCAGATGCGGCGCGACCGCATCACCTTCGCCATGATGCTCGGCGTGCCGCTGCTGCAGCTCATTCTGTTCGGCTTCGCCATCAACAACGATCCCAAGGGCTTGCCGACGGCGCTGGTGGCGATGAGCAACGACCAGTATACGCGCGCCATGGTCTCGGCGCTGCAGGTGACGGGCTACTACCATTTCGACCATGTCACCGAGAGCGCCGAAGAGGCGGAGTTCCTGATGGCGCGCGGCGACGTTTCCTTCGTCGTCACCATCCCGGCCGACTTCGCCAGCCGGGTCGAGCGCGGCGACAATCCGCAGATCCTGATCGAGGCCGACGCGACCGATCCCTCGGCCGCGAGCGGCGCCATTTCCACGCTGAGCACGGTGGCGAGCCAGGCACTGCTGCGCGCGCAAGGCATGCAGGCGGCCGCCGCCGAGAATGCCAGGCAGCAGCTGCAGGTGGTGGTGCACCATCGCTACAATCCCGAAGGCATTTCGCAATACAATATCGTGCCCGGCCTGCTCGGCGTCATCCTGCAGATGACCATGGTGATGATGACGGCCATGGCGCTGACGCGCGAAACCGAGCGCGGCACGATGGAAAACCTGCTCGCCATGCCGTCCAGTCCGGCCGAGATCATGCTGGGCAAGGTGCTGCCCTTCCTTGTCGTCGGCGCGGTGCAGGTCGCGGTGGTGCTGGTGGCGGCGAAGCTTCTGTTCGATATCCCGTTCGTCGGCAGCCTGACGCTGCTGTTGTCGTCGGTACTTGTCTTCGTGCTGTCGCTGGTGCTGCTCGGCTACACCATCTCGACCATGGCCCGCTCGCAGATGCAGGCCATGCAGCTCACCTTCTTTTTCTTCCTGCCGTCGCTGCTGTTGTCCGGCTTCATGTTCCCCTATCGCGGCATGCCGGGCTGGGCCCAGGCGCTGGGCGAAATCTTCCCGCTGACGCATTTCCTGCGCATCACCCGCGCGGTGATGCTGAAGGGCGCCGACTTCCATGCCATCGCCACCGAGATCGGCTGGCTGGCCGTGTTCGTGCTGGTGTTCGCGGGCACCGCGCTCTTGCGGTTCAGGCGCACGCTGGACTGACGGGCGCTCGCAGGAAGGTCGCTGAAAGGCTACCCTACGTGCAAGCCTCTTGATTGGATTGCAGCCCGTCGGACCGCGCCGATGGTGGGCACGGCTGAGAGGATAGGGCGATCAGGCGGCTGCCATGATCCCGGCATAGGTGCCGAAATCGACATTGCCGCCGGAAAGCACCACGGCGACACTTTTGCCGGACAGTTCGATCTCGCCCGACGACAGTGCCGCGAGCGCCACGCAGCCGCCCGGCTCGACCACCAGCTTGAGATAGGCCATGGCATCGCGCATCGCCTGTGCGGTCGCCCTGTCGGAGACGGCGATGGCGCCGGCGAGGTTTTTGCGGTTGATTTCGAAGGTGATGGCGCCCGGCTCGGCGGTCAGGATCGCGTCGCAGATCGAGCTATGGCCCGGTTCGTTCGAAACCCGGGCGCCGGCGGCGAGCGAGCGGCGCGTGTCGTCGAAATGCTCGGGCTCGACCGCCCAGACCGCGGTGCCCGGCGAGGCATCCTTGACCGCCACCGAAATGCCGCTCGACAGGCCGCCGCCCCCGCAGGGGATGACGACGGCGTCGAGGCTGACGCCAAGCGCCTTGGCCTGCCGCATGAGTTCGAGGCCGATCGTGCCTTGCCCGGCAATGATGGCCGGATCGTCGAAGGGCGGCACCAGCACCATGCCCTTGTCGATATAGGGGCGAACCACGCTCATGCGGTCATCGCGAAAGCGGTCGAAGGGCACCACTTCCGCCCCCAGCTTGCGGACATTGCCGATCTTCATCGCCGGCGCGTCCTCCGGCATGGCGATGACCGCCTTGACGCCGAACATGGCGGCCGAAGCGGCGACCCCTTGCGCATGATTGCCGGAGGAGAAGGCGACGACGCCACGGCTGCGCTCTTCCTCGCTCAGCGACGACAGCTTGTTGTAGGCGCCGCGGAACTTGAACGAGCCGGTGCGCTGCAACGTCTCCGGCTTGAACAGGATGCGGCCGCCGAAGCGCCTGTTCAGCTCGGCCGATTCGATCAAGGGGGTTTCGACGATCAGGCCGGAAAGCCGCGCCGCGGCGGCGTGGATGTCGGCAATGCCGGGAGGGGTGGTCATGCGAAGTCCAGCAAAAGAGGCAGTCTCTTCTCATGATGCCCGCAAACGGCCGTGGCGCACCATCGAAAAAATGTGACCGTTACAAAGTTGGTGGACTGTCTCCGCCGTCGCCGCGATGCCCCGCCGAAATCTCGCCGGTTTCACCCAAGCAACGTCCGCTGCCTCTTGGTCCCGCCCAGCTTGCGCCAATTGTTGAAGCGGTGGGTGGCGGCGGCAAAGGAGATCTTCATCTGCTGGGCGACCGAATAGCGCGACTTGCCTTCGTCGAACATGCGGTAGCAGCACTCCACCCCTTCCTCGGTCAGCTTGCCGTCGGGGGCCTTGTTGTGTGGGTTGGCGGGGTCGAATTTCTCGATCTGCTGCTCGACCAGGCCCTTCAGGCGCTGCAGATCGGCCTCGATGCTGGCGATGAGATCGAGAACGGGTTTCGGGTCGAAATGCTGGGGGTGCGGCTTCGTCATGCGGGGATCCTCGTTCTTGTCTTAGGTTCAGCTATATAGGGGAATCTTTGCCAATAAGGAAGAAGCGGGGCCGCTCGCACGCTTCAACAATTCTTGAACCCGTGACCCTCAGCGCGATTGACCCGGAGCAGGGCAGGCCATAGTTTAGAACAATTCTAAACTAGGGTCTTTTCCTCATGCTTTCCCGTGTTTTCGGCTTCGGCCGCCGCCCCTTCGAATCGCTCTCCGAACAGGAAATCCTGGCGCTGGCCATTTCATCCGAGGAAGATGACGGGCGCATCTACCGGGCCTACGCCGACGGGCTGGCGGAAAGTTTTCCGCAATCGGCGAAAGTGTTCGAGGAGATGGCCGAGGAAGAGGACGGCCATCGCGACTCGCTGATCGAGCTCTTCCGCAAGCGCTTCGGCGAGCGCATCCCGCTGATCCGGCGCGAACATGTGAAGGGCTATTATGAGCGCAAGCCCGACTGGCTGGTGAGGCCGCTCGGCATCGAGCATGTGCGCAGCCAGGCCGAGGCCATGGAGCGGCAGGCCTACCTGTTCTATGTCGAAGCGGCAAAGCGCACGACCGATGCCTCGACGCGAAAACTTCTCAATGACCTGGCGATAGCCGAACAGGGCCACGAGACGCTGGCGCAGCGGCTGGAGCAGAAGCACGTGCCCGGCGAGGTGAAGGATGAAGAGGCCGCCGCCGAGCAGCGCCAGTTCATCCTGACTTACGTGCAGCCGGGCCTGGCCGGCCTGATGGACGGTTCGGTGTCGACGCTGGCGCCGATCTTCGCCGCTGCCTTTGCCACGCATGACACCTGGCAGACCTTCCTGGTCGGGCTTGCCGCGTCGATCGGCGCCGGCATCTCCATGGGTTTTACGGAAGTGGCTTCCGACGACGGCAAGCTCTCAGGTCGCGGCTCGCCGATAAAACGCGGCATCACCACCGGCGTCATGACATCGGCCGGCGGCCTCGGCCACGCCTTGCCCTATCTCATTCCGCATTTCTGGACGGCGACGGCCGTCGCCGCCGTGGTGGTGTTCTTCGAACTTTGGGCCATCGCCTTCGTCCAGAACCGCTACATGCAGACCCCTTTCCTGCGCGCCGCCTTCCAGGTGGTGCTGGGCGGCGCGCTGGTGTTCGCGGCCGGCGTGCTGATCGGCAACGCGTGAGGGCGGTTCTCCCTTCCCCCACAAGGGCCACAAGGGGGGAAGGAAGAAGGCCTACCCATTCACCGCCCGGCTGTCCGCCGGCGCCTCCTCCCTTTCGGTCAGCCCATAATCCCTCACTACATGCGCGATCCGCAGTCGATAGCCGGCAAAGATTCCGCCGCGGCCGGCCTGCTGCGCCTGCCTGTGTTCTTCGGTGTTGCGCCAGGCCTTCACCGCGTCCTCGTCACGCCAGAACGACAGCGACAGGATGCGGTTCGGATCGGCGAGGCTCTGAAAACGTTCGATCGAGATGAAGCCATCACTGCCGTCGAGCAAGGGACGCAGATTGGCGGCGATGGCGAGATACGCATCGCGCTTGCCCTCGGCAGGCTGCACCTCGAAAATGACGGCGATCACGGCAGCACCAGCTTGGCGTGCGGCCCGGAGACGTGTTTCAGGAACATGCGGTCCTCCTTGAGGATGAATCGTTCTCGCTTGGCGAACTCGTAGTTTGCCTTGCCGGCGGGATCGGCGGCAAGCCGGGCGCGATAGGCTTCATAGGCCGCCAGGCTTTCAATGTTGTAGGCGGCGTAGGCCGTCGTCGCCGAGCCTTCATGCGGAGCATAGTAGCCGATCAGATCGGCGCCGCAGCGCGGAATGGCCTGGCCCCAGTTGCGGGCATATTCCTCGAAGGCGGCCTTGCCGAACGGGTCGATCTCATAGCGGATGAAGCAGGTGATGGTCATGGTCGTCTCCTTGGGTTCCTGCATCGACGCTTCGAGCGCGGTCGAAACGTCATACGCATCGATGTGTTAGGCATTTCCTGTCAGGAGCCATTGTCCCTTGCGTCGCCGGCGCCTTGATCTGACCGGAGAATAATGGCTATCTGACAAGAATGCTTCGATAAGGAACGAACTATGCGTGAAGGACCCGACATCGCCCGCATCGCCAGCCTGGTCGGCGACCCGGCCCGCGCCAACATGCTGAACGCGCTGATGGGCGGCACGGCGCTGACGGCGAGCGAACTGGCGCTCGAGGCCGGCGTGTCGCTGCCGACCGCCTCGTCGCATCTGTCGAAACTGATGGAGGGCGGGCTGCTGACCTTGGCCAGCCAGGGTAGGCACCGCTATTACGGCCTCGCCGGCCCGCAGGTGGCCGGCATGATCGAGGCCATCACCGGTGTCGCCGAGGCTGTTGGCCCGAAGCGCGTGCGGCCGGGTCCGCGCGACGGCGCCATGCGCGTCGCCCGCGTCTGCTACGACCATCTCGCCGGCGAGCAGGCGGTGGCGATGCTCGACCGCCTTGTCGAGAAGGACATATTGCTGCGCGATGACAGGGAGATCAGGCTCGGACCGTCGGCGCCATCGCATTTTGCGGCCATTGGCATCGATGTCGACGCCAAGCCGCGCCGCCCGGTCTGCCGCGCCTGCCTGGACTGGAGCGTGCGCCGCTCGCACCTCGCCGGCACGCTGGGCGCCGCCATCCTCGACAAGATCCTCCTTGAAAAATGGGCGCGCCGCGAAAAGGACAGCCGCGCGGTGATTTTCTCGCCGCCCGGCAAGCAGGCCTTCGAGAAGGTGTTTTTGGCTTAGTTTGCCGGCTCCTCAACCTTCGTCATCCTAGGCGGAGCAGCCGCAAAGCGGCGTCGCGGAGACCCTAGGATCCATGCCGCGATCTCAGAGCGCCGCAACGGTGCAGAACCTTGCTGCCAGCACGGCGAGGAAGATCGCTGGATCCTGTGCCGCCGTGTTTTTCCTTGGCGTCCCGGCATGGATCCTAGGGTCTGCGCCGCGTCGCTTCGCTCCTTGCTTCGCCCTAGGATGACGAAGTCGGGTAGGCTCACCCCCGCTTCAACGCCTTGGCCTGCTTGAAGAAATCCATCCACGGATCGGCTTCCGCCAGCTGCTTCAGCGTCGTCTTGTCGCCGATTGGGAACGCGTTCGGCGCCAGGCCGTCCTCGATCTCGGCCCAGGTCACCGGCATCGACACGGTGGCTCCTTTCTTGGCGCGCGAGGAATAGGGCGCGACCGTCGTCGAGCCCCTGCCATTGCGCAGATAGTCGACGAAGATTTTCCCGGTCCGCGCCTTCTTCGACAGTGTGGCCGTGTAGCGGTCGGGGGCACCCTGTTCGAGCGCCTTGGCGAAATCATGCGCGAAGGTCTTCACCGCCTCCCAGTCGGCCGATGGCTTCAGCGGCACCAGCACATGGTAGCCCTTGCCGCCCGATGTCTTGACGAAGTTCGGCAGCGACAGCTCGTCGAGCTTGCCCCTTATATCGAGCGCCGCCTCGCGCACCGCCTTCACATCGACGCCTTCATCGGGGTCGAGATCGAAGATGATCTGGTCCGGCTGTTCAAGCTTGTCGATCGTGCAGCCCCAGATGTGGATCTCGACCACACCGTACTGGACGAGCGCCGCGACACCGTCGAAATCCCGCACGAACAGGATTTCCTCGCCATCCGTCGGGTCCTTCATTCGGGCTATTTTGTCGCTCATGCCGGCCGAGGCATGTTTCTGGAAGAAGCGCGGGCCGCCGACGCCGTCCGGCGCCCGCACCAGGCTGAGCGGCCGGTTGACGACGAATTGCTGCATGCGTGGCCAAACCCCGGCGTAATGGTCGAGCAGCCCCTGCTTGGAGATCTTTTCGTCGGGCCATAGCAGCTTGTCGGGATGGGAGAGTCCTACGCTCGTCGTCATCGTCCCGGTGGCGGTGCCGCTCGAGGCCGGCTTGGCCTTGCCTGTCGCTGCCTTGGGCTTTTCCTGCACAACGTCCTCCGCCGGCTTGTCCTCGCGCAGCCCCTGGAACGAGGCATGGCGTATTATACGGTCCGATGTCCAGCTGCGAAACTCCACTTCGCCGACAAGCTCCGGCTTGACCCAGACCAGGCCTTTGCCTTTCGGTACGGCCTTGTCGAAAGGCGAAGCCGTCGCCTTCAGCGCGTCCAGCTTCTGCTTCAGCGCGGTGGCGCCCTTGGCGGAGAAACCGGTCCCGACACGGCCGGCATACTGCAGTTTGCCGCCCTCGTAATAGCCGACCAGCAGCGAGCGCAGCCCGCGCCCGGTTTTGTCCGACGGCAGATAACCGCCGATGACGAATTCCTGCCGGGCCGTGCATTTCGACTTCACCCAGGTCGGGCCGCGCCCGCTGCGATAGGGCGCATCGGCGCGTTTGGAGACGACGCCTTCCAGCCCCATGCGGCACGCATGTTCCAGCATGATCTTGCCGGGCTCGGAAAAGTGGTCGGAAAAACGCACCGCCGCATTTTCCGGCTGCTCGCCGAGCAGCTCCTGCAAGGCCTGCTTGCGCTCGACCAGCGGCTCGCGACGCAAATCCTTGCCGTCGAGCCGCATCAGGTCGAACACGTAGTAGATGAAGCGGTGTGTCCGCTTCATCGACAGGTCCTGCTGCAGCAGCGCGAAGGACGAGACGCCGCTGTCGGCCAAAACGACGATCTCGCCGTCGACGATAGCGTCGCTGCATTTCAGCGCGGCCAGCTCCACGATGATCTCGCTCCCAAACTTGTCGGTCCAGTCGAGGCCGGTGCGGGTCAAGAGCCGCACTTCCGTGCCGGCGATCTGCGCCTGCATGCGATAGCCGTCGAATTTGACCTCATGCAGCCAGTCCCTGCCCGGCGGTGCATCCCGCTCCAGTGTCGCCAGCTGCGGTTCGATGAAGTCGAGTTTGCGCGCCGCTGCCTTCGCCTTGCCGGCGGCCGGCTTGTTCGAATGCCAGACCTCGGGCTTCTTGCCCTTGGCGGTCTTGCCCTCGCCGACCTCTTCGATCGTCAGCCCCGACTTCACCGATTCCGGCTTCTCCTTCAAAATGTCCCCGCCCGGGCGCGCCGCGGCATCGTCCGACTTGATCAGCAACCAGTTGTCGCGCTTTTCACCCGCGCGGGGTTTCAGCCGCACCAGATGCCACAGCCCATGCAGCTTATGGCCGTTGAGCTCGAAACTGATATGCCCCTTCTTCATCGCCTTGGCCGGGTCGGTCTCCGGCACCCACCTTCCCTCGTCCCAGACGATCACCGAGCCGCCGCCATACTCGCCCTTCGGGATCGTGCCCTCGAACGGCGCATAGTCGATCGGATGGTCCTCGACATGAACGGCGAGCCGCTTCTCATGCGGATCGAGGCTAGGCCCCCGCGTCACCGCCCAGCTCCACAGCACGCCGCCATGCTCGAGGCGAAGGTCGTAATGCAGCCTTGTCGCCGCGTGCTTGTGGATGACGAAGATGCCGCCCGCTTCGCTCTTTTTCGTGCGTGCGACCTTGCCCGCCGGCTCCGACGTTTTCTTGAAATCGCGCTTGGCGTGATATTGTTCGAGGCCGGCCATTGCTTGGTCTCCTCAGGCCGATTTGCGCTTCGGCGCCGCTTTCGGCTTGGCGCGTTTGGCTGCCGGCTTGGCTTTCGCCGATGATGGTTTAGGCGAGCCGGAATCCGACGACAGGCTCTTCTTCAGCGCGTCGAACAGATTGACGACATTGGAGGGCTTCGGCGCCGCCTTGGCCTTCGGCGCCTTGTGCCCCGCCTTCTTGGCGCGGATCAGCTCGAGCAGCGCGTCCTCATATTTGTCGTCGAATTTCGACGGATCGAACTTGGCTTTCTTCTTGTCGATGATCAGTTCGGCGAGATCGGTCATCTCCTGGTCGGTCTTCACCGCCTTGATCTCGCCGAACACGCGGTCCGGCTGGCGCACCGTATTGTCGTAGCGAAGTGTCGTTAGCACCATGCCCTTGCCGAGCGGTTCGATGACCACGGGCCGTTCGCGTTGATAAAGCACGATCCGCGCCAGCCCGGCCATCTTCTTGCCCGCCATGGCATCGCGGATGACGGCGAATGCCTCTTCCGACACCTTGTCGGCCGGCGCGACATAATAGGGCGTGTCGAGATAGATCTGCTGGATCGAGGCCTTGTCGACGAAACCGTCGAGGCTCATCGTGTGCGAGGATTCGATCTGCACCGCCTCGATCTCGTCTTCCTCGATATGGACGAAATCGCCGTCGTCCAATTCATAACCCTTGATCTCGTCGCCATCGTCCAAGGGCTTGCCGGTTTCGGCGTCGACATAGATGCGCTTCACCGTGTTGCCGGTCTTGCGGTTGAGGATGCGAAACGACACCCTTTCGGTGTGGGTGACGACATTGGTCAGTTCGACCGCGCAGGTCACCAGCGACAGCTTCAGATAGCCTTTCCAGGCTGGACGCGGCGCCATGACAAACTCCTTGCAACGGGTTCAATCCAGAACGGGGCAAAGCCCATTCCGGTTCCGACCGCGCGACAAGGCAAGTCGGCGCCGTTGCCGCGCCGACCTTGCCTGCCATCTCACCTATTCGGCAGCCTGGAGATTGATCTTGCTTTCCGCCATCTCGGTGAGCTTGCGATCGGTCGCTTGCTCTTCCTTGAGATTCTTCGCGAGTACGTTGGCGCAATCGCTGCGGCCGAGTTGCTTGGCCCAGGCAATCAGCGTGCCGTAACGGGTCATTTCGTAATGCTCGACCGCTTGCGCAGAGGCGATCAGGGCGGCGTCCAGGACCTGCTTGTCGGCGATGTCGCCGCTCACCTCGTCAGCTTCCTCGAGGATGCCGTCAATGGCCGGGCAGTTGATCGCCTTGGCCTTGACGCCATGCAGCTCGAACACCTCTTCGACGCGTTCGATATGGCCCTTGGTCTGTTCAAGATGTTTTTCGAAGCCTGCCTTGAGCTGCGCGTTGGTGGCCTTGTCGATCATCTTCGTCAACGCCTTCTCGATCTGCTTTTCCGCGTAATAGATGTCGCGCAACGTGTGCACGAACAGGTCGTCCAGCGTTTTGATGTCCTTCGAAAAGAAGCCCATGGTTCTAGCCTTTCCATTTGCTCTTGCGGTGTTGGTGTACATGCCTGCGGCTTGCAGGCAATCTCGGACCGGCCATGCCAGTCCCGACGGTCAACGTCCGCCCTATTTGCCGGTTCCTTCCTTTCCTGCCTGAGCAAGGAAATTCCATCGGCCAGCCGGAAGTTGAAACAGAACCGCGCCCAGGCGACATTCAAACGAAACATATGTGATGCAAAAGTCACACTGGCCGGAATGGCGACAAAAGGCGCGGAAACACCCCGAATCAGCCGCATTCCGGCCACGAAGCAACGGGTTTTCGACCAGATATTAACATCGTGTTCACCGACTATTCACGCCTCGATGCTATCCTTCACGCAATTCGGAAGGGACATCCGAAAATCGGGACAGGGACAGGGTAAATGAACTTCCTAACGCACCTCATCGGCTATGCCGCCGCCATCCGCGAATTCGTCGCGCCGACCTATCGGCCCGAGCGCTATTACATGCGCGGCCCTGGTCCGGCTTGCGCCCGTCGCGGCACGTCGCTGGGCGCGCACTGACCATGACGTTCGAGAGCCGCCACAACAGCCGCATCTGCAGGCCGGACACCACGACCCGCGCCACCACTTATCGTTCCGAGCGCCCGGCTCCGAGCGACAGGCGCCGTGCGACATCGCCACGTCTTTGATCCCGCTCCCGGCTGGCCTGGTGTCCCAGGACACGAGCAGCCGAGGCCCGCGTGACCGATCTTTCCCAGTCAAGTCCGCCCCAATCACGTCTGGCCAAGCCCAGTCCTCCGGCTGAACCATCTTTCGATGCCAGCCATCCGCTGATCGTCTTCGATGGCGTCTGCGTGCTGTGCTCCGGCTTCGTGCGCATGGTGGTGAGAGGCAGCCACGCCATGGCTGAGATCAATCCGGCAAGGCCGCTATCGCGACAATTTCAATGACGATGTCGGCTTGAGCCAGCGCGGCGACGCCAATCACCTCCGAGGGCGGCGGGTTGTTGTAACTGCAGTGCTTCGGGCAATGCTCGGCAAAGAACGCGTCCAGAACGTCCAGGCGAAAATTGGCAGAGCTGAGAACGCCGCCGTCGGGAAATGGTCCTCTGACAAAGAAAGTCAGTTTGACGAGGTGTTCAAGCGCGGTGCCCAGCTCCTCCAGATCGGCTTTGATGTTGCCCAGAACCTCGAGCCACTGCGCCGCCGCATCGCCAGCGAAACGACCGCCCTGCTTGCCGGCCGGATCGTAGTCGGCGGCAGTCGCCGTGTTTCCACAAAGGTAGACAAATCCCTTCGCGCCGGTGACAACTGTCCCCTTGCCCCACGGCATCAACCGGCCGCTTTTGAATTTCTTGTGGGTCACGAGTTCCATTGCTCATCTCCCATCCCTGGCGTGACGTGCCTGGATCACAAAGGATAGTGCGGCGGGGCGCCATTGCCAGCCGCCGCGGGCCGTTTGGCGAAACCTGGTCCTTGCGAAAGCGCGTGACGAAGTCGAAAGTTTTTTGCTGCGCCCTGTCGAAATCGGTCGACGCCGCGCGACATACGTCTGGCCCCGCAAGGACGCGGCCTTCGAAACACGGGAGAAGACCCATGCGATACATGCTGATGATCAACAATAGCGAAGCCGCAATGGCGGCCATGCCGATCGAGAAGGCCCAGCAGATGAGCGCGGCCTATAACGCCTATACCGATGCGTTGAAGCAATCCGGCGCTTGGCTGGCCGGCGAACGGCTGCGCCCGACCCAGGCGACCACCTCGGTGCGGATCGCCGACGGCAAGACCAACGTGATCGACGGCCCCTATGCCGACACCAAGGAGCAGCTTGCCGGCTTCTACATGATCGAGGCGGCCGACATCGATACCGCCATCGAATGGGCGGCGCGCTGTCCAGCGGCCAGCACCGGCACGGTCGAGTTGCGGCCGATCTGGGAAATGGCCGATTACATGCCCAAGCAATGACGACGTGCCAAGAAATGACCATGTGATGGACAGTCGCCCGGAGATCGCCCGGGCGGCCGCCGAGGCCGCCGCCCGGCAGAGCTATGGCAAGCTGGTCGCCTGGCTCGCGGCGCGCACGCGCGACGTGACCGCGGCCGAGGATGCGCTGGCCGACGCCTTTGCCGCCGCGCTCGAACGCTGGCCGAAATCGGGCGTGCCTGAAAAGCCGGAAGCCTGGCTGCTCGCCGTGGCGCGGCGGCGGCGGGTCGATGCGGTTCGCCGGCGGCTCACCCGCGAGGCGGCCCGCGATCATCTCAAGCTGATTGCCGAGGAGATGGAGGCGCGCATGACCGACGAAGAGCTGCCCGACGAACGGCTGCGGCTGATGTTTGCTTGCGCGCATCCGGCGATCGAACCGGGCGTGCGGGCGCCGCTGATCCTGCAGACCGTGCTGGGTTTCGATGCCGCGACGATCGCTTCCGCCTTCCTGGTCTCGCCGGCAACGATGGGCCAGCGCCTGGTGCGCGCCAAGACGCGCATCCGCGAAACCGGCATTCCGTTCCGTGTGCCGGAGCGGGCCGAACTCGGCGAACGGCTGGGCGCGGTGCTGGAGGCGATCTACGCCGCCTTCGCCGAAGGCTGGTCCGATCCGGCCGGCACCGAGACGCAGCGCCGCAACCTCGCCACCGAAGGGATCTGGCTTGGCCGCCTGGTGGCGACGCTGATGCCGCAAGAGCCGGAAGCGCTTGGCCTGCTGGCGCTCATGCTGTTTGCCGAGGCCCGCCGCACCGCCCGGCGCAGTGCCGAAGGCGACTTCGTGCCGCTGGCCGAGCAGGACTGCGACCTGTGGGACCGTGCCCTGATCGACGAGGCGGAGATGCTTCTGTCCCATGCCGCGGCGAGCGGTGTGGTCGGCCGCTACCAACTCGAGGCGGCCGTCCAGTCCGCCCACGCGGCGCGACGGCTCACCGGCCGCACCGACTGGCCGGCGATCCGCGCACTCTACGACGCGCTGTTTTCGATCGTAGGTTCGCCGGTGGTGGCGATCAACCGCGCGGTGGCGCTTGCCGAGACGGAAGGCGCCGTGGCGGGGCTGGCGGCGCTTTATGTGCTGGGCGACGACAAGCGGCTCAATGAATATCAGCCCTATTGGGCGGCGCGGGCCGGCCTCCTGGCCAGGCTTGGCCAGGTACCGCAGGCAACCGAGGCCTATGACCGGGCGATCGGCCTCGAACGCGACCCGGCGGTGCGCCGCTTCCTGCAAGGCAAAAGGGCGGCGCTGCGAAACTGACCTTCAGCCCGGCCACATCTCATGCGAGGTGTTGAGCGCCTTCAGCAGCGGATGGTCGCGCAGCCTGGCCCAGAGACGTTCAATATCAGGCCATGCCGCCCGCGCGCTGTCGATGTCGGGATGCCAGGCCACCAACATGACGAGATAGATGTCGGCCAGCGACATCTGGTCGCCAACCAGCCAGTCACGCCCCTTCAGAGCGCTGTCCAGAACGGCGAAGCCGCGGTCCATCTCGGCGATTGCCGCCTGCTTGACGGCCTTCGTGCCGTCGGCGTCGGTCGTGTAGCGATGGGCGTAGTAGAACCGCAGCACCGCCGGGTAGAGCACCGACGACATGAAGGCCATCCAGCGCAGGAAATCGGCGCGGGCGGGCGCATCGACCCCCGGCGCCAGGCGGGCCTGCGGATGGCGCTCGGCGAGCAGGATGCAGATCGCCGCCGATTCGGTCATCGAGCGTCCGTCCGGCAAGGTCAGCACCGGCACCTGGTTCAGTGGGCTGATGTCGAGGAAAGCCGGATCGGGCCGCTCGGACTTCGGCACGTCGACCTGTTCGAACGGCACGTTGGCCAGCGCCAGCGCTGCCTCGACGACGAAGCCGCCACTGCCGGGACGGGTATAAAGCTTGTACATGAAATTCTCCCCTGGCCCGTGCAAAGCGGACCGGGCGATATGACCCGGAAGCAGGGTTCTGCTCAAGCCGGGTCACAGGCGCCACGGGAGGATTTTTCAACGGGCCAGCGACGCACGGCGGCCCGTCGATGGGGGCTGACCTAGGCCCCCAGCCCCTCGAACAAGATCGTCGACAGGTAGCGTTCTGCGAAATCGGGGATGACCACGACCAGGGTCTTGCCCTTGTTCTCCGGCCGCGAGCCGACGACGATTGCCGCCTGCAGCGCCGCACCCGACGAGATGCCGACCGGCACGCCTTCGAGGCGGGCGACGAGGCGGGCATTGGCGACCGAATCCTCGTTGGAAACCTTGACGATCTCGTCATAGATCGTGGTGTCGAGGATCTTTGGCGCGAAGCCGGCGCCAATGCCCTGGATCTTGTGCGGGCCGGGCTGGCCGCCCGACAGCACCGGCGAGGCTTCCGGCTCGACGGCGACGACGTGCACAGATGGCTTGAGCTTCTTCAGCACCTGGCCGACGCCGGTGATGGTGCCGCCGGTGCCGATGCCGGCGACGAAGATGTCGACCTCGCCCTGCGTGTCGTTCCAGATCTCCTGCGCTGTCGTCTTGCGGTGGATTTCCGGATTGGCCGGGTTTTCGAACTGCTGCGGGATGACGGCATTGGGGATCGTCGCGGCCAGCTCGTCGGCCTTGGCGATGGCGCCCTTCATGCCTTTCGGGCCTTCGGTCAGCACCAGTTCGGCGCCGAGCAGCGCCAGCATCTTGCGGCGCTCGACCGACATCGTCTCCGGCATGGTCAGGATCAGCTTGTAACCCTTGGCGGCGGCGGCGAAGGCAAGCGCGATGCCGGTATTGCCCGAGGTCGGCTCGATCAGCGTGGTCTTGCCGGGCGCAATCTTGCCGGCCGCCTCGAGCGCCTCGATCATCGCCACGCCGATGCGGTCCTTGACCGAGGCGATCGGGTTGAAGAACTCGAGCTTGGCGACGAGATTGGCGACGACGCCCTTCTCCTTGGCGAGTTTGTCGAGCCGGACCAGGGGCGTGTCGCCGATCGTGTCGGTGATGGAACTGTAGATGCGGCCGCGGCCGCGGCCGGGGACGCGGGCGGAGGTGACTGGCTTGTTCATTGGTTTCGCTCCCAGGATTTCAGGCAAGTGGCATTGCAGCCGGCAAGATAAGGCTTTCAGCCGCGCAACATAAGCTGTTGGCCGGAAATATCCGAGTGGGGCCCGTGTCTAAAACGCCCACGTCCCGGAAAAGCATTTCACGGGGAAGCCTGCCCCCGGAATGTTTTGGCTGAAAGCATGCTATTGGCGGGCCGCGATCGCCGCCGCCGCGCCCACCATGAAGCCAGCGGCGGTGCGGTTCAGCAGCTTCAGCGCGCGCGGCGATTTCAAGAACCAGCGCGCCTTGGCGGCGAGCGCCAGGTAGGGAACCAGCACGACGAACAGCACGACCACCGTCAGCGCGGCGAGAATGCCGTAATCGGCCAGCGTAATGGTCTTCAGGTCGACGATGGTCGGCGTGATCGCGAGGTAGAAGATCATCGTCTTCGGATTGCCGAGCGTGACGGTGAGGCCGGCGATGAAACTCGACACCAGCCCGCCCTTGCCCTTCCGGGCCTCGACCGTTTCGGGCGTGATGCCGGCGGTCCAGAAGCGCCAGCCCAGAAATGCCAGATAGGCAACGCCGGCCCATTTGATGGCCAGGAACACCATGCCGAAGGTCTGCGCCACGAAGGCGAGGCCGAGCACCACGGCGGTCAGATAGGTGAGGTCGCCCAGCATCAGGCCAAAGGACATGGCCAGCGACGAGCGAAAACCGGAGCCGAGCGCCCGCGCGACAAGCGCGGTGACGCCGGGGCCGGGAATGGCGGCGGCGATGCCGAGGGCGGCACTGTAGGCGAGGAAGCCGGTGAGGGTCATGGATAGGTCCCAGATTGAAGGGCCATATTGCATACATCCGAATGGAATTGAATTTCCTGAGGATTGGATTTGATTGCACCAGACAGCGCGGTCTTCGCCCTATAAGGCCCCCCTCATCCGGCCGCTTCGCGGCCACCTTTGCCGGGGCGAGTCACGGGCCTCGCCCGTCCTTCGGGCCCCCGTGGGGGAGAAGAGAAAGGCGCCGGTGCTAACAAGCTCCTGTCCCCGAGGGGGAGAGGTCGGATTGCCCCGAATTGCCCTTCGCAATTCGGTTGGCAATCCGGGTGAGGGGGTCTGCATTGTCCAAGCAGGATCAGGAACGGCCGCCGTCATAGGTCACACGCCAGATCGTACCGTTGCCGTCCTCGGTCATGATCAGCGCCCCGTCATGGGCCACCGCCACGCCGACCGGCCGGCCCCAGACCTCGCCGTTGGAAACGACGAAGCCGGTCATGAAATCCTCATATTCCCCGGTCGGCCTGCCGTCCCTGAACAGCAGGCGGACGACCTTGTAGCCGGTCCTGTTGCCGCGATTCCACGAACCGTGCAGGGCGACGAAGGCATCCCCCCGGTATTCCTTGGGAAAACCGCTGTCGGCGGGCAGGTCCTTGCGGTCGTAAAAGGTGATGTTGAGCGGCGCCGAATGCGCCTGCATCAGCACATCGGGAATGGTTGCCTTGCCGGCGAGGTCGGGCCGCGCGCCCTTGTGACGCGGGTCCTCGTGGTTGCCGATATAGTACCAGGGCCAGCCATAATACGCGCCGTCCTTGACCGAGGTGGCGTATTCGAACGGCACATTGTCGCCCAGCGCGTCGCGCTCGTTGACGACGCACCACAGCGCCCCGGTCGCCGGCTGGATGGTCATGCCCGAGCAGTTGCGCAGGCCGGTGGCGACGATGCGGCCGTTCTTGCCGTCCGGATCGAAGGCTTGCACGTCGGCGCGCCCCTCTTCGGAGCCCCAGCTTGCGCCGAGCGGCTGCGATGTCACCCACGCGTCGAGGCCGCCATCCGGCGCCTTGCCCATGTCCTCGGCGACGTTCGAACCGGAGCCGACCGACAGATAGAGCGTCTTGCCATCCGGCGAAAAGACGATGTCGCGGGTCCAGTGATGGTTCGAGGGAATGTTGGCGACGATGATTTCCGGTTCGCCGGATGCCTTCAGGTCGCCACCGCGGTAGGCAAAGCGCACGATGCTGTCGCTGTTGGCGACATAGACCCATTGCGGATCATCGCCCGGCGGATAGAAGGCAATGCCATAGGGCTGGTTGAGATTGCCGGCGAAAATGCGGTCCTCGGCGGGCTTGGCGCTGTCCTTGGCCAGGCGATAGACGCGGATCTGGTTGGCTTCGCTGTCGGCGACGAACAGGTCGCCATTGGGTGCGACGCGCACGGCGCGCGGATTGTTGATGCCGGAGGCGATCAGTTCGGCCGAAAAACCCGGCGGCAATTGCGGCTTCGCGCCCGTCGGCATGTCGGCAAGGCCGGCGCTGTTCGACACCGACTTGGTGACGTAAGGCTTCGGCAGGTCTTCCGGCTTGATCAGGCGGCGCACGCCCGGTCTATCGGCACGCCAGTCGCCAAAGGCGGCCGCACCCTTCAGCACCGGCTGGTCGGTCTGCTGGGCGAATGCCGCGCCTGTGAGAAAGAGGGCGGGGATCACCAGTCCGGCCAATCGGATCATCTTGTCCTCCATCTGGTCGCGAAGGAAACCAACGGCCGGCTTGTCTCCGGGTTCCGCCTCACTCGACCTGATGAGGAAGCGAAAGTCCGGCTTTATGTCCCGGCCGCGTAAAAATCGTCGTCGAGGCGTTTTTCCAGCGCGACGAGATCGGCCGGCAGCGGCAGGCCCATGGCGCGCATTTCCCGCAATTTCTCGCGCAATTGTTCCTGGATTTCGTGCTGGTCTTCCGGCTGGTTGACCATTTCCTCGAGCAGCAGGCTGATCCGGGCCTTGAGTTCTTCGAGCGCCATTCTTTTTCTCCTTGCTGCCCGTTTCGATTTTGGCACTAAGGTGCAGAGCTTCAGGTCAGGCCGAGCCAAAAATGGTCGATACCGAGAACCGGAGCGTACTGGTCGTACGCATCACCCGAACATCCACACCTTAGCGCAACATGCGCGATATCAACTGCGCCGTATAATCGACCATCGGCACGATGCGGGCGTAGTTCAGCCGGGTCGGGCCGATGACCCCGAGCGCGCCGACGACGCGGGCGTCCTTGTCGCGATAGGGCGCGACAACCAGCGACGAGCCCGACAGCGAAAACAGCTTGTTTTCCGACCCGATGAAGATGCGCACGCCCGATCCCTGCTCGGCGAGGTCGAGCAGCTGGATCAGCCCGTCCTGCGTTTCCATGTCCTCGAACAGATGCCGCAGCAGCTCGATGTCGGCCTGGGCGGTGACGTTTTCGAGCAGGTTGGCGCGGCCACGCACGATAAGCCGTGCCGGCAGGCCGCTTTCGGCGCCCGCCCACACCGCCAGGCCTTTCTCGACGAGGTCCTGCGACAGCGTGTCGAGGGCCGCTCTCGTCTCTTCCTTGATGCGGGCGATCTCGGTGCGCGCCTCCGCCAGCGTACGGCCGCGAATATGGGCGTTGAGGAAATTCGAAGCCTCGTGCAACTGCGAGACGGTGATGCCCGCCGGCAGCTCGACGACGCGGTTCTCCACGTCGCCATTTTGCGACACCAGCACGGCGAGCGCCTTGGTCGGCTCGAGCTGGATGAATTCGATATGCTTCAGCGCCACCTCGTTCTTGGCGGCCAGCACCAGGCCGGCGCCGCGCGACATGCCCGACAGCATCTGGCTGGCCTCGGTCAGCATGTGCTCCAGCGTCGCGCCAGAGCCTGAGGCCCGCACCTGCGCCTCGATGGTGCGGCGCTCCTCGTCGGAGAGGTCGCCAAGTTCCATGAAGGCATCGACGAAGAAGCGCAGGCCGGCCTGCGTCGGCAGCCGTCCGGCCGAAATGTGCGGCGCGTAGATCAGGCCGAGATGCTCGAGGTCGCTCATCACATTGCGGATGGTGGCCGGCGACAGCGAGGACGGCAGGATGCGCGACAGGCTGCGCGAGCCCACGGGCTCGCCATCCCTGAGATAGGAATCGACGATGCGCCGGAAGATGTCACGAGAGCGCATGTCGAGTGATTGAAGTGCGAGCGGCTGCGAACCCGGATCGATTGCCTTGGTCATTCGGCCAAAAACCTCCGTCCTCAGGATATAGACTTCGGCACGGTGGGCGCAACCGGTCTCTGTATCGGATCGCCCGGTCCGTTTTCCTTTGCGCGCTGCCCCCCATGCGGCTAAAAGCCGGCCACGATTCCGAAAAATGACTGGGAAAGAAGCCTGAATGCGCCCCTCCAAACGCCAATTCGACGAAATGCGCGCCATCTCCTTCGAGCGCGGCGTCTCCAAGCACGCCGAAGGTTCGTGCCTGGTGAAGTTCGGCGACACCCATGTCCTGTGCACGGCGAGCCTCGAGGAGAAGGTGCCGGGCTGGATGCGCAATTCCGGCAAGGGCTGGGTGACGGCCGAATACGGCATGCTGCCGCGCTCGACCGGCGAGCGCATGCGCCGCGAGGCCTCCGCCGGCAAGCAGGGCGGCCGCACGCTGGAAATCCAGCGCCTGATCGGCCGCTCGCTGCGCGCCGTGGTCGATTTGCAGGCGCTGGGCGAGCAGCAGATCACCGTCGATTGCGACGTCATCCAGGCCGATGGCGGCACCCGCACCGCCTCGATCACCGGCGGCTGGGTGGCGCTGTACGACTGCCTGCGCTGGATGGAAGCCCGGCAGATGGCCAGTGTTTCGAAGGTGCTGAAGGACCATGTCGCGGCGATTTCCTGCGGCATCCATGACGGCCAGCCGGTCATCGACCTCGATTATCTCGAGGATTCCGCGGCCGGCACCGACGCCAATTTCGTCATGACCGGCAAGGGTGGCATCGTCGAGATCCAGGGCACGGCCGAGGGCGAGCCTTTCTCGGAAGACCAGTTCGCCGAGTTGATGGGCCTGGCCAAGAAAGGCATTTCGCGGCTGGTGAGTTTGCAGCAAATGGCGGTGGCGTAGGTTTTAGATGCCGAGCCCAGGCACCCCCCTCTGGCCTGCCGGCCATTTCCCCCTCAAGGGGGGAGATCGGATGTCATCTCGGCCTTCGCCAATCTCCGGCGTTGCAAGATGGGCGGCGAGATTGAGGCTGCTGATCTCCCCCCTCGAGGGGGAGATGCCCGGTAGGGCAGAGGGGGGTGCCTCGTGACACCCAATGCAATTTTGGAATCAGCGCTCTATGTGACTGATCTCAACGCGGCCGAGCATTTCTACACCGACATCCTCGGCCTCACGTTCCTCGGCAAGGTCGACGGCAGGCATCTTTTCTTTCGCTGCGGGCCGGGCGTGCTGCTCATCTTCAACGCCGAGGCAACCAAGATCCCGCCGGCGCCGGATGCCCGGCTGCCGGTGCCGCCGCACGGCGCGGTCGGCGAAGGTCATCTCTGCTTTGCCGCCAGCGCGGATGAAATCGTGGCTTGGAAAGCGCATCTCGAGGCGAAGAAGATCGCCATCGAAAGCGAATTCGAATGGCCGCAAGGCGGCCGTTCGCTCTATATACGCGACCCCTCGGGCAATTCGATCGAGTTCGCCGAGCCGAGAATCTGGGGCCTTTGATGCATACACTTGATGGCAAGAAGATCGTCGTCGCCAGCCACAATGCCGGCAAGCTGCGCGAATTCGCCGACCTGATGGGACCGTTCGGCTTCGAGGCGAAGTCGGCCAAGGACTACGGCCTGCCTGAACCGGACGAGACCGGCACGACCTTCGAGGAAAACGCCTACATCAAGGCGTTGGCCGCGGCGAAGGCGACCGGCCTGCCGGCGCTGTCGGACGATTCCGGCCTCTGCGTCGACGCGCTCGACGGCGCGCCCGGCGTCTACACCGCCAACTGGGCCGAAACCCCTGACGGCAGCAGGGACTTCGCCATGGCCATGCAGCGCACCGAAGTGGCTTTGCAGGAAGTCGGCGCGGCCTCGGCCGAACAGCGCAAGGGGCGCTTCGTCGCCGTCATTTGCCTGGCCTTTCCCGACGGCGCGGCCGAATATTATCGCGGCGAGGCCGAAGGCACGCTGGTCTGGCCGCCGCGTGGTGAGCTCGGCTTCGGTTACGATCCGGTGTTTTTGCCCAATGGCTTCGACAAGACGTTTGGCGAGATGAGTGCTGAGGAAAAGCACGGCTGGAAACCCGGCCAGCCAACGGCGCTCTCACATCGCGCCCGCGCCTTCCAGAAATTCGCCCAAGCACGGTTGGATCTGCCGGGATTGGGCTCGGCATGACCGGACCTGGCATGATCATGCCGCTCGACCGCAGTCCCGGCTTCGGCGTCTACATCCATTGGCCGTTCTGCGCGGCCAAGTGCCCCTATTGCGACTTCAACAGCCATGTCCGCCACCAGCCGGTCGACCAGGAGCGCTTTGCCGCCGCCTTTGAGGCGGAACTGGCGACGATGCGTGAGCGGACCGGGCCGCGCGAGGTGACCAGCATTTTCCTCGGCGGCGGCACGCCCTCGCTGATGAAGCCGGAGACGGTGGCCAGGGTTCTGGACGCCGTGGCGAAGAACTGGACGGTGCCTGACGGCATCGAAGTGACGCTGGAGGCCAACCCGTCCTCGGTCGAGGCCGAACGCTTTCGCGGCTATCGCGCGGCCGGCGTCAACCGCGTCTCGCTCGGCGTGCAGGCACTGAACGACAAGGATTTGCGCTTCCTCGGCCGGCTGCACAATGTCGACGAGGCGCTGCACGCCATCGGGCTCGCGCGCGAAATCTTTCCGCGCCTGTCCTTCGACCTGATCTACGCCCGGCCGGGCCAGACGCCGGAAGCCTGGGCGGCCGAGCTCGAACAGGCGATCGGCCACGCCGCCGACCATCTGTCGCTCTACCAGCTGACCATCGAGGAAGGCACGCCCTTCCACGCCCTGCATGCGGCAAAGAAATTCGTCATTCCCGACAATGACCACGCCGCCGACCTCTATGCTTTGACGCAGGAGATCACCACGGCGCACGGCCTGCCGGCCTATGAGATTTCCAACCACGCCCGGCCGGGCGCGGAAAGCCGGCACAATCTGACCTATTGGCGCTATGGCGAATATGTCGGCGTCGGCCCCGGCGCGCATGGCCGCTTCGTCGAGAACGGCCGACGCACGGTGACGATCGCCGAGCGGATGCCGGAGACCTGGGCCAACCTCGTCGAGGCCAAGGGCCATGGCGTCACCGGCGGCGAGATCCTGACACGTTCGGAAGAGGCCGACGAATTCCTGCTGATGGGGCTGAGGCTGGCCGAAGGCATCGACCTTTCGCGCTACGAAGCCTTCTCCGGCCGCGGCCTGTCGAGCGCGCGGCTGTCGGTGCTGCAGGGCGAGGGACTGGTGGCGCCGATCGGCAATGCGCGCCTGCGCGCCACGCCCGCCGGCATGATCGTGCTCGACGCCGTGGTGGCGGATCTGGCGCGCTAGGCCAAAAGGTAGTTTTCTGCTCAGGCAAAGATGCTGTGGGTTTGGCTGAAAACCATTACGCCGTTTCCGATGTGGGTGCGACATGAAGTATCTGATCCATGAGACGCTGCGCACGGTGAACACTGATGATGTCTTCGAGTTTGGATTGACCGAAATTTCGAAGCCACAGGCCGACGAGGATTTCTACCAAGCCGATGCCGTAATTATCAAAAATCAGAAGGTTATATCGAGGCACAGGCCCTCAGGCATGACTGAGTTCGATGTGGTTCGGGGCTTTCTTGCCTATGTCGGCATAAATCTAAGGGCACTGCCGCGCGAGCACGCGGTGGAGTTTGAACTCCATGGACTGACGCTTGACCAGTACATACCGCTGACCAAGTCGATACGCGAAATGTTCGATGAGTAGTGCCGCAGCCGCAGGCCCGCTGAATCAGGAAGCCAATAACTGTTGAAAAACGTCCTCTTCGTCTGCAGCCAGAACCGTTTGCGCAGCCCGACCGCCGAGCAGGTGTTTTCAAAGCGCGGGGATATCGAGGTCGCCTCGGCGGGGACCAATCATGACGCGGATACGCCGCTGACGCATGAGCTGGTCGCCTGGGCCGACATCATCTTCGTCATGGAAAAGGTGCACCGCACGAAACTGCAGAAGAAATTCAAGGCCAGCCTGAAGCAAGCCCGGGTCATCTGCCTCGATATACCGGATAATTATGAATTCATGGATCTCGAGCTGATTGACCTTCTGAAGGCGCGCGTTTCACGCTATCTGGGGTGAACCAGTCATCCCCGGGTCCATGCCGCGTGGCTCCGCCCGCTATAACGAAGCGAGAGCAGTCGCGGCCAGAGATCGCAGTGGTCAGGCGTCGTGCTTGAAACGGCGCTTGCCGCGATCCTTCTCGGCATGCGCCTCTCCGTTGCGGGCCGGTTTGGCGTCGGCCTTTTCGCGGCGAACGCTGTGCTGGTCGTTCATCGGATGTGGCGGCACGCCTTCCCTGGCGCTTTTCGTTTCAAGACGGGTGATGAAGATATCGAAGCGATTGGGCATCGTCCGGTCAGTGCTCCGTCGTGCTGTCTGGTTGGTTGTCGGAAAGCCTGACATTCGTCGGCAGGGCGGTCGTCGCCCGCTCGGTCAGGCTAGTGTCGGTCTTGGCAGGCAGGCGCTTGTCCCTGGGGCCGGCAACGCGCTTGCGGCCGGCATAGTAAGGCTCGAAAGCGTCCTGTATCTTCAGGCTGTCCATCCTGTCCTCCCTTTAGGAATCAGGGGCTAAATCTGCCAATGCCGGTTTGGTTCCCTACTGTGGCGAAGGCATGGCGATCACCTTACATCGGCGTGAGCTTTTGCAAGCCCGCGCCAGCCATGCCAAACAAGATTTGGCAGGCCAACAGGGCTGAATGGAGACGGCATCAGTGACCGACGAGACGGGCAAGCGCATCTATGTCGTCGGGCAGGCCGAATTTCCCGCCCGTCCGCTCGAGCCGGCGCTCTATCTGGTGGCGACGCCGATCGGCAATCTCGCCGACATCACGCTGCGCGCGCTGGAGACGCTGGCCGCCGCCGACATCGTTGCCTGCGAGGACACCAGGGTGTCGCGCGTGCTGCTCGACCGCTACGGCATCCGCCGCCGCACCACGGCCTATCACGAGCACAATGCCGGCGAGGCCGGGCCGAAGCTGATCGCGGCGCTTCAGGCCGGCCAGAGCGTGGCGCTGATTTCCGATGCCGGCACGCCGCTCGTCTCCGATCCCGGCTACCGGCTGGTCGGCGAAGCAATCGACCAAAGCATTCGCGTCGTGCCGATCCCCGGCCCGTCGGCGCCACTGGCCGCGCTCACCGCGTCAGGCCTGCCGTCCGACGCTTTCCTGTTCGCCGGCTTTTTGCCGGTGAAGACTGGGCAGCGGCTGACGCGGCTGGAGGCACTGAAGGCGGTGCCGGCGACGCTGATCTTCTTCGAATCGCCGCGCCGGTTGGCCGAATCGCTCGGCGCCATGGTCGAGGCGCTCGGCGGCGAGCGCAAAGCCGCAATCGGCCGCGAATTGACCAAGACCTTCGAGGAAATGCGCACCGGCACGCTGCGGGCGCTGGCCGACCACTATGCGGCCGCCGACACGCCGAAGGGCGAGATCGTCGTCTGCATCGGCCCCGCCGAGGCCAAGGCGGACGAGCCCGAAGACATTGACCGCCTGCTTTTGTCGCTCGCCGCCGAAATGCCGGCCTCCAAAGCGGCGGCGGAGGCCGCGAAGATGACCGGCGGCCAGAAACAGGCGCTTTACCGGCGGCTGCTGGAACTCAAGGACACCTCAGGAGAAGGCGACGGTGGCTGAGCGCCCGAGCGCCAACCGCCGGAAAGCCTATCGGCGCGGCCATCGCGGCGAGTGGCTGGCGGCTGCCGCGCTGATGCTGAAGGGCTACCGCATCCTCGCGCGCCGCCATCGCACCCGCTTCGGCGAGATCGACCTGATCGCGCGGCGAGGCGATCTCGTGCTGTTCGTCGAGGTCAAGGCTCGGCGTTCGCTGATGGAAGCCATGGAAGCGATCGGCCATGAATCGGAGCGCCGCATCGAGGCCGCCGCCGACATCTGGCTCTCGCGGCAGGCGGACTATGGCAGATTGTCGATGCGCTTCGACATGGTCGCCGTGCTGCCCTGGCGCTGGCCGGTGCATGTCGAGAATGCGTTTTATGGGCGGAATTAGAAGGGAGGCGCTCCTTGCTCCGCCCGTGGATGACGAAGTCGAGGAGTCTCAAGCGTTGCTCGCCCTTCGCCGGCTCAGGGCGTTCGTCGTTCGGAAAGCCAAGCAATTGGCTTTCCGTCCGCTTCGCGGACCACTCCTCACCCCCAGATCAGCAATGCGACCAGCCCGACGATACCCACCACCAGCCGCCACCAGCCGAACAGCGCGTAGCCGTTGCGCGAGACGTAGTCGAGCAGGAAGCGCACCACGATGAGCGCCGCGACGAAGGCGGCGACGAAACCGATGGCGATGATCGGCAGGTCGGCCGAGGTCAGCACGTTGCGGTTCTTGAACAGGTCGAAGGCGAAGGCGCCGACCATGGTCGGGATCGCCAGGAAGAAGGAAAATTCCGCCGCCGCCCGCTTGTCGACGCCCAGAAGCAGCGCGCCGACGATGGTCGAACCCGAGCGTGACGTGCCGGGGATCAGCGACAGGCACTGGAACAGGCCGATCTGCAGGTAAAGCCTGGTCGGGAAGCGCTCCACATCGCGATAGACCGGTTTCAGGTTCATGCGGTCCACCGCCAGCAGCACGACGCCGCCGATGATCAGCATGATGCAGATGAGCCTTGGCGATTCGAACAGCACCGTCTTGATGAAATCATGCGCCAGCGCGCCGATGATCGCCGCCGGCAGGAAAGCGATCAGGATGCCGATGACGAAATGCCGCGTCAGCCGGTCATGCGGCAGGTCGAGCAGCATCTGCCACAGGCGGCGGAAATAGACGCTCAGGATCGCCAGGATGGCGCCGAGCTGGATCAGGATCTCGAAGGCCTTGCCGGTTGAATTGAAGCCGAGGAAATGGCCGGCGAGCAGGATATGGCCGGTCGAGGACACCGGTATGAACTCGGTCAGGCCCTCCAGCAGGCCGAGCAGCAGGGCTTCGACGATGGTCTGGCTTTCCATGGCTACCTCGGCTTTGCGCGACGGCTAACTGAACGGCTTGCTTGTCATGGCGTTGAAGTCCCCCTATAGGTCGCAACACCCTGACGGCCCGCTAACCGGGCGGCCAAGACTTACCGGTGCGCCCGGCGATTCGCCAGTGTGCAATCCGGAATTCGCCTCACCCGGGAGTAGCGCGATGCGCGAATTCCGGATTCTGAGCCACACTGTGACTTTAAGTTCTAGTGCGGTTTGGATTTGAAGTTCCTGAACGCTGATGCCATTGAGGGGGCAGGAACTTCAAATCCACCACACCAGTGCGCTTTATCATCGCGGAACCATGCTGACGCTTTTCCATCATCCCATGTTCGCCACCTGCCGCTTCGTCCGCCTTGCTTTCGGCGAGTATGGCGAGGAGCTGGCGCTGATCGAGGAAAAGCCGTGGACGCGGCGCAAGGAGTTTCTGGCGCTGAACCCGGCCGGCACGCTGCCGATCCTGCTCGCCGAAGGCGACGTGCCGATCGTCGGCGCGACGGTCATCTCGGAATATCTCGACGAGACCCGCGGTGTGCTCAAGCGCGACAAGCGGCTGTTCGCCGAAGACCCGATGCAGCGCGCCGAAATCCGCCGGCTGATCGACTGGTACCTCAACAAGGCCGAAAGCGAAGTCACCCGCCATCTGGTGCGCGAACGCGTGCTGAAGCCGATCATGCCGGAAACCGCCGGTGGCGGTTCGCCCGATTCGGGCGCGATCCGTGCGGCGCGCGCCAACATCCGCCAGCACATGAAATACACCAACTGGTTGGCCGGCACCCGCCATTGGCTGGCCGGCGGCCGGGTCACCTATGCCGATCTCGCCGCCGCCGCGACGTTGTCGGTGCTCGACTATCTCGGCGAGATCGACTGGCGCGAACATGCCGCGGCGCGCGAATGGTACACGCGGGTGAAGTCGCGGCCCTCCTTCCGGCCGCTCTTGACCGACCGCGTGCGCGGCCTGTCGCCGGTGTCGCACTATGCGGACCTCGATTTCTGACGCCGCAAAACTGCGCGCGCTGATCGACGCGGAGGCGCAGCGCGCCGGCTTCGATGGCATTGCCGTCACCACCCCCGACGCGATCCCGCTGGCTCCGGCTCGCCTGGCCGAATTCGTTGCCGACGGCTTTCACGGTTCGATGGACTGGATCGCCGAGACGATTGCAAGGCGCAGCGAACCTTCCACGCTTTGGCCTGACGTGCGCTCGATCGTCGTGCTGGCGATGAACTATGGGCCGGATCATGATCCGCGTGTGCTGCAGGCCAGGCATGACCGGGGCGCAATCTCGGTCTATGCGCAGAACCGAGATTATCATGATGTGATGAAAGGCCGGCTGAAGGAAATCGCCGGCAAGATCGTCGCGCGCGCCGGCGGCGACGTTAAGGTGTTCGTCGACACCGCGCCGGTGATGGAAAAGCCACTGGCGCAAGCCGCCGGTCTCGGCTGGCAGGGAAAACACACCAATCTGGTCAGCCGCGAGCACGGCTCCTGGCTGTTCCTCGGCACCATCTTCACCACGGCCGAATTGGTCCCCGACCGCCCCGAGATCGACCATTGCGGCTCCTGCCGCGCCTGCCTCGACGCCTGCCCGACCGATGCTTTCCCGGCGCCCTACCGGCTCGATGTGCGGCGCTGCATTTCCTACCTCACCATCGAGAACAAGGGGCCGATCCCGCACGAATTCCGCGAAAAGATCGGCAACCGCATCTATGGCTGCGACGATTGCCTGGCCGCCTGCCCGTGGAACAAGTTCGCCCGCGCCGCGTCGGAAGCAAAACTCGCCGCGCGCAACGATCTGCGCGAGCCGCCGCTCGCCGACCTGCTCGAACTGGACGACGCGGCCTTCCGCGCCTTCTTCTCCGGCTCGCCGATCAAGCGCATCGGCCGCGACCGCTTCATCCGCAACGTGCTGATCGCCGCCGGCAATTCCGGCGATGCCGCGCTCGCAGTCCCTGTGCGCGCGCTGCTCGGCGATCCCTCGCCGCTGGTGCGGGGCGCGGCAATATGGGCGCTGGCGCGGCTGGTGCCTGACGCCGAATATGCCGTGCGGGCCGCGACCGGTCTGAAAACCGAGAACGATGCGGCGGTGCGCGAGGAATGGCGCCTGGCGCGGCCAGACGGGGCGCATGCATGAGTGAAAAGCAGATCTTCATCTTCGGCGCCGGTTACTCCGGCAAGGCCTTTGCCCGCGCCAACAGGGATGCCGCCGCGATCCTTGGCACAACGCGGTCCAATGAAAAATTCGCGGCCCTGCGCCAGGCCGGCATCGCGCCGCTGCTGTTCGATGGCGCGTTGACCGGCGAAATCGGCGAAGCGCTGCAAAAAACAACCCATCTGGTGATTTCGGTCGCCCCGGAAGAGGCCGGCGACCCCGTCTTGAATGCCGCCCGGGAGGCGATCGAGGGGATGCCGGCGCTCGAATGGATCGGCTATCTCTCGACCGTCGGCGTCTATGGCGACCATGGCGGCGCCTGGGTCGACGAAACGGCCGCATGCCGGCCGGTGTCGAAACGCTCCGTCATGCGGGTCGAGGCTGAGCAGGCGTGGCTGAAGCTCGGCGGGGAAATCGGCAAGCCGGTGGCGATCCTGCGCCTGTCTGGCATTTATGGTCCTGGCCGCAATGCGCTGGTCAATCTGGAAAACGGCACCGCGCGGCGGCTGGTCAAGCCCGATCAGGTGTTCAACCGCATCCATTGCGACGATATTGCCGGGGCGTTGTGGCAACTCATCGAGGACAACAAGGGCGGGATCTTCAACGTCACCGATGATGAGCCGGCGCCGCCGCAGGATGTCGTTGCCTATGCCGCGTCGCTGATGGGCGTCGAGCCGCCGCCGGAAATTCCTTTCGACACCGCCCAACTTTCGCCCATGGCGCGGTCCTTCTATGGCGAGAACAAGCGTGTCGCCAATGCGGCGATCAAGGCGGCGGGCTATCGCTTTCGCTTTCCCGACTACCGCGCCGCCTTCGACCATATGTGGGCAAGCGGCGACTGGCGCGACGGCGAAGCGCGCAGCCCGATGAAGGGCTAAGCAATTCCAGGAAAGGCGTGAAACGGTTTTTCCTCAGGAATTGCGCCAAGGGTTAGGGCGATCGAAGCAGGCTGCGTTGCGTGCTATGATTCGGCCTTGGGATGCGGTGGGATCCGGTTTCATGAAGACAGCGTCACGGCCGGTTGTGGCCAAGAAATCACTGCTGGCGGCAGCACTTGGCCTGTTCGTTCTGGCCGCGCAGCCCGCGGCGGCCGAGGAACGGGCAAAGGACCTGTTCGGCGCCGAAAAATTGCCGACCGCGACCACCCCGCAATCCTTCGGCTTCTACTCCAAGGGCTGCTTCGCCGGTGGTGTCGCCATCCCCATGGACGGCCCGACCTGGCAGGTCATGCGGCCCTCGCGCAACCGCCGCTGGGGCCACCCGGCAATGATCGCGCTGATCGAGAAACTGTCGCGCGACGCCGCCGCCGACGGCTGGCCGGGCCTTCTGATCGGAGACATTTCGCAGCCGCGCGGCGGCCCCATGATGACAGGCCATGCCTCGCACCAGATCGGGCTCGATGCCGACATCTGGCTGACACCGATGCCTGACCGCGCCATGACCAGGGCGCAGCGCGAATCGATGAGCGCCACCTTGATGGTCGACGAGAAGACACATCTGGTGAAGGACGCGCTGTGGACGCCGCAGCACACCGCGCTTCTGAAGCGGGCGGCGAGCTACCCCGAGGTGGAACGCATCCTGGTCAATCCGGGGATCAAGAAAAAGCTCTGCGACACCGTCAAGGGCGACCGCGGCTGGCTGCGCAAGATCCGGCCGTTCTGGGGCCACGACTATCATTTCCATATGCGCATCGGCTGCCAGCCGGGCTCGCCCGACTGCAAGGCGCAGGAGGCGACGCCGGATGATGACGGCTGCGGCAAGCCGCTGGCCTGGTGGTTCACCGAAGAACCATGGCGGCCGAACAAGAACCCGGATGCGCCGAAGGCCCGCGACGTGATGACGATGGCCAACCTCCCCAAGGAATGCCGCGCCGTGCTCGACGCGCCGAGCCCGGATTCGGCCGAGGCGGCGACCTATCATGGCGGCGCCGTGCCGGTCGCGGTCGCCGCACCCGAACCGAAGGTGCCATCGCAGCCTGCCGTCGCGGCCGGTGGCAGCGGCGATTTGCCAGGCGCGGCAAATGCTTTCGCCGCGACGCCCAGGATGGGCGCGCCGGTGCCACGGCCACGGCCGCCCGCGAACTGATTGCCTCCGCGCCACCGGCCGGCTCAATCGGTTTAGCCAGCTGTTTTCGGGAAATAGTGGCCGTTTGGCCGCAGAACCCCTCTCCGTGCGCGGACGGGTTCGAAAACCGTTTCCCTTTTCAAACTCATGCGCTAGTCAACGGAGGAACGGCGAGACGCCGTCAGGGGGCGCCGGAGACGGACGAGAGCATGCCAAGCGTAAGCGATACCGACACGTCGTTGCGGTTTCCGATCCTGATCGGCGACATTGGCGGCACCAATGCGCGCTTTTCGATCGTGCTTGACGCCAATTCCGAACCGACCGAGCCGCAGATCGTCCAGACCGCCAATTTCAACACGATCGATGAGGCAATCCAGGCGGCGGTGCTCGACCGCTCGTCGGTCCGCCCCAATTCGGCGGTGCTGGCGGTGGCCGGCCCGGTCGACGGCGACGAGATCGAGCTCACCAATTGCCCGTGGGTCGTCAAGCCGAGGCAGATGTTCGCCAATGTCGGCTTGAGCGACATCGTCGTGCTCAACGATTTCGAGGCGCAGGCGCTGGCCGTCGTGGCGCTCGGCGAAGAGCATATGGAAAAGATCGGCGGCGGCACGCCTGAGCCCAATGCCGGCCGCGTCGTGCTCGGGCCTGGAACCGGTCTCGGCGTCGCCGGGCTGGTCTATGCGCTACACCACTGGATCCCGGTGCCCGGCGAGGGCGGCCATATGGACATCGGCCCGCGCACGCCGCGCGATTTCGAGGTGTTTCCGCATATAGAGAAGCTCGAGGGCCGCATTTCCGGCGAACAGATCTTGTGCGGGCGCGGCCTCGTCAACGTCTACCGGGCTGTCGCCAAGGCGGACGGCAAGCCGGCGCCCTTCACCACGCCGGCCGAGATCACCGGTGCCGCGCTGGCCAAGACCGATCCGGTGGCGCAGGAAGCGCTGGAGACCTTCGTAACCTGCCTTGGGCGCACCGCCGGCGATCTTGCCCTGGTGTTCATGAGCCGTGGCGGCGTGTTTTTGACCGGCGGCATCGCGCAGAAGATCGTGCCAGCGCTGAAGGAGGGCAATTTCCGCGCCGCCTTCGAGGACAAGGCGCCGCACAGCGCGCTGATGCGCACCATGCCCGTCTATGTCATCACCCATCCGCTGGCGGCCCTTCTCGGCCTTGCCGCCTATGCCAGGAACCCGTCGCTGTTCGGCGTCCAGACGGCCGGCCGGCGCTGGCAGGCCTGAACCCCCAGCGCGAATCGTCGGGGCGCCCGCGACGAAGTTAATCAGCCGCGGGCATAGGCAAGCCGGCCGCATGGCGCTAAGAGGAGTGCCGAATTGCAGCCCGGTCCCAGGCGAAAAACCCACGAAGCTCCCGATTTGACACTTCAAGCTCCAAACAAGCAGAAAGCCAGCGTTGGCGAAGTCAACGCCGTGCTGCGCCGCATCCTCTCCGAAAACGGCCGCGATCATCGCTGGTCCTATGTCGTCGCCGTCTCCTGCATGCTGCTGGTGTCGGGCACGACCGCCTTCACGGCCTGGATCATGAGCCCGATCGTCAACCAGATCTTCTACGAACGGCGCGGCGACCTGGTCGTGTGGATTTGCGCCGGGATCATGGGGGCCTTCCTGGTGCGCGGCTTCGCCGGCTACGGCCAGGCGGTGGCGCTGGCCACGATCGGCAACAATCTGGTGGCGCGCTACCAGAAACGCATCTTCGACCATCTGATGAAGCTCGGCGTCGGCTTCTTCAACGATACGCGCTCCGGCCGGCTGGCGGCGCAGGTCAACGAGAATGTCGGCGGCATCCGTGACCTCTTGTCGATCACGCTGACATCCATCACCCGCGACGCGGTGACCCTGGTCGGCCTTGTCGGCATCATGATCTACCAGGATCCGGTTCTATCGCTGAGTTCGCTGCTGATCGGACCGCCGCTGATCTGGGCGGTCGTCCACCTGACGCGTCGGGTGCGGCGTATCACGCGGGAATCCGTGCTGATCAATTCCCGGCTGATCGGCGCTGTCCAGGAAGCCACGCAAGGCATCGCCATCGTCAAGGCCTTCACCATGGAGGAACAGCTGGCGAGCCGCATCGGCGCCTTGGCCGACACGGCCGAACAGCGGTCGAACAAGATCGCCCGCGTCTCGGAGCGGCTGGCGCCGATTTCCGACATGCTGGCCGGCCTCGCCGTCACCTCCGTCATCGCCTATTCCGGCTACCGGGCACTCGTTCTCGGCCAGCCGCCGGGCGCGGTGTTTTCCTTCATCACCGCGCTGATCCTGGCCTACGATCCGGCACGGCGCCTGGCGCGCATGCAGGTCGGCATGGAGCGCGCGCTGGTCAATGCCCGCATGATCTACGAACTGCTCGACCTCGAGCCGCAACAGGGCGACGCGCCGGATGCCGTCGAGGCACACTTCACGTCGGGTGAAGTGCGCTTCAACAACGTGTCCTTCCGCTATGTCGAGGAGACGCCGGTGCTGCAGGAGCTGAGCTTCGTCGCCGCCGCCGGCAAGATGACCGCCATTGTCGGCGCCTCGGGCGCCGGCAAGACGACGCTGGTGGCGCTACTGCAGCGTTTCTACGACGTCGAGTCCGGCACCATCGAGGTCGATGGCCAGGACATTTCCAAGGTGACCAAACAGTCGCTGCGCGGCTCGATCGCCTATGTCTCGCAGTCGCCCTATCTGTTCGAAGGCACGATCCGCGACAACATCCGCTATGGCCGCATCTCGGCCACCGACGCCGAGATCGAGCGCGCGGCAAGCCAGGCAGCGGCCGACGAGTTCATCCGCCAGCAGCCGCAAGGCTACGACACGCCGGTCGGCGAGAACGGCGCGACGCTGTCCGGCGGCCAGCGCCAGCGCGTCTCGATCGCCCGCGCCATCGTGCGCCAGGCGCCCATCCTGCTGCTCGACGAGGCGACCTCGGCGCTCGACAACGAGGCGGAGGCCCGCGTCCAGGAAGCGCTGACCCATGTCATGGAAGGACGCACCACCATCGTCATCGCCCACCGCCTGTCGACGGTGGTCAATGCCGACCACATCGTCGTCATGGAACAGGGCCGGGTGGTCGAGGAAGGCACGCATGCCGCGCTGATGGCAGATCCGCACAGTGTCTATGCACGGTTCCACAGGGTGCAGGGCAAGAAGGGTCTGGGGCTTGTCGATGACAGCAAGCCGATCCAAACTCCGGTCCGGGCCACGCGTGCGAAAAAGACGGCGGTGAGGAGCACATGAACGATCAAGGCGATATGGGCCTTGTGGTGGTGGGGGCAGCCGGCCGCATGGGCCAGACGCTGATCCGCGCCATCCACACCATTCCGGGCGCCCGCGTCATCGGCGCGGTCGAGCGCGCGGATTCGCCCCATCTCGGCAAGGATGCCGGCGAGCTCGCAGGCATAGGCATCATCAACGTGCCGATCGGCGATGATCCGCTGCCGGTTTTCGCCAAGGCCGACGGCGTGCTCGACTTCACCACGCCGGGCTCATCCGTCGAATTCGCCGGCTACGCGGCGCAGGCGCGCATCGTCCACGTCATCGGCACCACCGGCTGTTCGGCCGACGACAATGCCAGGATCGCGGCCGCGGCGCGCCACGCGACGATCGTCAAGTCGGGCAATATGAGCCTCGGCGTCAATCTCCTGGCGGTGCTGGTCGAACAGGCGGCACGCGCGCTCGACGCCGACGATTTCGACATCGAGATTTTGGAAATGCACCACAAGCACAAGGTCGACGCGCCTTCGGGCACGGCATTGCTGCTCGGCGAGGCCGCCGCCGCCGGGCGCGGCATTGCGCTCGCCGGCAATGACGTGCGTTCACGCGACGGCCATACGGGCGTGCGAAAAACCGGGTCCATCGGCTTCGCCACGCTGCGCGGCGGCTCGGTGGTCGGCGACCACAGCGTCATCCTCGCCGGCACCGGCGAGCGCATCACGCTGTCCCACCATGCCGAGGACCGCGCCATCTTCGCGCGCGGCGCCGTCAAGGCGGCGCTGTGGGCCCGTGGCAAGAAGCCAGGACTCTATTCGATGCGGGACGTGCTCGGCCTGAGCTGAAGCGGCCAATCTGCCAATTTTGCCA
Source organism: Mesorhizobium sp. WSM4310 (assembly GCF_007003935.1). Classification (NCBI taxonomy): domain Bacteria; kingdom Pseudomonadati; phylum Pseudomonadota; class Alphaproteobacteria; order Hyphomicrobiales; family Phyllobacteriaceae; genus Mesorhizobium; species Mesorhizobium sp. WSM4310. The sequence continues at coordinate 71,342 of NZ_VFTA01000019.1, read as the reverse complement.
ATCTGAAGGAGCAAACATGTCGAGAACCCTCGTGCTCGTGCGCCATGGCCAGAGCGAATGGAATTTGAAGAACCTGTTCACCGGCTGGCGTGACGTCGACCTGACCGAGCAGGGTCACGCCGAGGCCAAGGCCGCCGGGCAAAAACTCAAGGCGCGCGGCATGAAGTTCGACATCGCTTTCACCTCGGCGCTGAGCCGGGCGCAAAAGACCTGCCAGCATATTCTCGACGCCGTTGGCCAGAGCGATCTCAAGACCATCCGCGACCAGGCGCTCAACGAGCGCGACTATGGCGACCTTTCCGGCCTCAACAAGGACGATGCCCGCAAGAAATGGGGCGAGGAGCAGGTGCATGTCTGGCGCCGCTCCTACGACGTGCCGCCGCCAGGCGGCGAAAGCCTGAAGGACACCGGCGCCCGCGTCTGGCCTTACTACCTGCATGATCTGCAGCCGCACGTGCTGCGCGGCGGCACGGTGCTGGTCGCCGCGCACGGCAATTCGCTGCGCGCGCTGATCATGGCGCTGGACGGCAAGTCGGGCGAGGAGATCGTCAAGCTGGAACTCGGCACCGGCGTGCCGGTCATCTACCAGCTGAACGCCGATTCGACCGTGGCGTCGAAGGAAGTGCTGGAGGGCTGACGCTTGCTGAGCCGGCAAGCGGAAGTCCAGGCCTCGGCTGGAACATCGCGCTTTAGCCAAAGCCGTGTTTCCAGCTTTCGGCGGCATGGTCCAAAAAGCGCGTTGACAGCAATCGCTTGCCCGCTTACATGAGCCCGCACCAGCCCAGATGGCGGAATTGGTAGACGCGCACGGTTCAGGTCCGTGTTCCGCAAGGAGTGGAGGTTCGAGTCCTCTTCTGGGCACCAAATTCCCGTTTCGAACCGTTCGATGGTTCAGAAACCCAAAGAAAAAGCCCGGTTCGTCCGGGCTTTTTCTTTGTCCGGCATATCGGCGTTGTCCGGTGCCCGACTGTCAGCGAACTGACAGGTTCCTCCAGCCAATGTCTCGCCGGGTCGCGATCGTCAATGCCCGGTTCCACAACCGCTCTCGTCGGGCCAACCGTCACGGCACCCTCGATTGCCGTCGAAGGGACCGACCCGACAAAGCTTTGACATGATCGCGGCTAGTTTAGAAACATTCAAAATTGGACAGCCTTGCATGAACCCTACCTACACAAGCGCACAGAAGGCCATTCATTGGGCCGTGTTTCTGCTGGTTATCGGCCTTTACGGCCTGACTTATGTCGCGGATATCTTTCCACGCAACGACCCCGGCCGGGCACTCGTCTGGTGGTTCCACATCTCGTTCGGGATGCTGCTGTTGGCGCTGGTCGTCATCCGCATTGGCCTGCGCCTGATCTTGGGAACCCCGGGGCTGCCGCGGGACATGTCGGAGCTGGAACGATGGGTGGCCAAGGTCGCGCATCTCGTGCTTTACGGGCTGCTTGTCGCCATTCCGGTTCTTGGCATCCTGGTGACCTGGTACAGGGGCGACGCCTTGAGTTTCTTCGGCCTCTTCACCATCCCGGCTCCGGTCTCCGCGGACAGCGCCACGGCCCGAACCATAAGGGAATTGCACAGCCTCTGCGCCAATCTGATCCTGATCCTTGCTGGTCTGCACGCGGCGGCTGCGCTCTGGCATCACTATATCCGCGGGGACGACGTGCTCAAGCGTATGCTGCCGGGGACAACTGGCTCCTGATTGCGAGGCAAACGTCGTCAAGCGATGCCCTTTGCCGTGTTTGCGGGCCGGGAGACAAGGCCAGGTGACGAACCGGATTGAAACACAAGGTCTGCTGCATGGCCCTCGGATGAAACCGATGCTGAAACATCTGGCGACGGCGAGCCTGGTCGGGCTTGTCCTGCTTCGACCGGTCCACGCCCGCGCGGACGAGGATGACGATGGCGATCACGACCGGGCGCGGGACCTTTACGAGCGTGGCGAAATAAAGGGCCTGGCCAATATCCTTGGCGTGGTTCACGCCGATGCTCCCGGCGACATCGTGGCCGTCGATTTCATCCGGATCGGCGACCGCTGGGTCTATCGCTTCCAGGTCGTCGCCCCTGACGGACGCCGCAGGATCGTTGATGTCGATGCCGGCGCCGGCGTGCTGATGCGCGGCAGGGGCGGTGATTGATGAAGATACTGCTTGCCGAAGACGAGCCGCGCATCGCCAGCGACATCGCGGCGGTGCTCAAGGCCGCGGGGATGGCCGTCGATACCGTGCGCGACGGAGAGGCCGCCTGGTTCGCGGGCGACGTCGAGAATTACGACGCGGCGATCCTCGATCTCGGATTGCCGAAACTCGATGGCCTGACCGTGCTGAAGCGCTGGCGGGCCAACATGCGCCGCTTTCCCGTCCTGATCCTGACGGCACGGGGCCTCTGGACCGAGCGCGTCGAAGGCATCAATGCGGGCGCCGACGACTATCTGCCCAAGCCGTTCGAAATGGACGAGCTGCTGGCGCGGCTGCGCGCGATCCTTCGCCGTTCGACAGGCCAGGCGGCACCGGTGCTGAAATCCGGACCGCTGCTCCTCGACACGCGCCAGATGCGCATCTCGCTGCGCGGCGTTGCCGTCGCATTGTCGCCGCTGGAATACCGGCTGATGGCGTTCCTGATGCATCATGCCGGGCGCGTGGTGGCGCCGACCGAACTCGCCGAGCATCTCTACGATTCCGGCAATGATCGCGATCCGAACACAATCGAGGTCATTGTCGCGCGCCTGCGCCGCAAGCTCGGCAACGACGTCATCGAGACTCGGCGCGGGTTCGGATATTTCGTCCCCGACGAGCCGTCCTGATGGGCAATTCGATCCGCTTCAGGCTCTGGTCGGCGGCCACCATTTCGATCCTCGTCGCCCTTGCCATTGCCGGGGTCGGGCTGCGCTATCTGTTCGAGCTGAATGTCGAGAGGCGTATCGTCGGCGAACTGACCGCCGATCTCAATGAACTGATCGGCGCGACCAGCTTCGCGGCCAACGGCCAGCTTTCGGTCGCCCCGGGCCTGACCGACCCGCGCTTCACCAATCCGCTGTCGGGTCATTACTGGCAGGTGGAAGACCTGGCCAGCCATAGCCTGGTTCGCTCGCGTTCGTTATGGGACGCAAAGCTTGCATTGCCCGACCAAGGCGCCAGCGGCGAACTGAGAACGATCGAGGAGCTCAAGGGGCCTGGCGACGAACTCACCGTAGCCGTCGTGCGCACTATAACCGATGCCGACGGCCGGTCGTTTCGCGCCATCGTGGCGGAAGATCATGGCAGCGTCACAGTGTCGGTGCGCGAATATGTACGCGATCTCATCCCGGCGCTCATCCTGCTCGCCGCCGCCCTCATGGTGGCTTTTTTCGTCCAGATCACCGTTGGCCTCGCGCCGCTGGAAAGCCTGCGGGACGCCGTTCGAAACGTGATCGCGCAGCGGACGGCACGACTGGACGTGGCGGCGCCGAGCGAAGTGCAGCCGCTCGCCGACGAAATCAACCGCCTCCTCGATGCGCAGGAGAAGGCCCTTGCACGCGCCCGGTCGCGCGCCACCGACCTGGCGCATGGCCTCAAGACGCCACTGCAGGTGCTGTCGGCCGACATCCGGGCCCTGCGCGGCAAGGGCGAGACCGAGCTGGCCGACGAGATCGAGAAGAGCGCTGGAGCGATCCGACGTCATGTCGAGCGCGAACTCGCGCGCGCCCGTTTGGCGCCCGGCGTTTCCGGCAAGGCATCGTGCCGCGTCAGGGAAGCCGCGGCCGGCGTCATCGCCGTCATCAAGCGCACGCCGGGCGGCAAGCAGCTCTCGTTCCGGATCGACGCCGCGGAGGATTTCATGGCGCCGGTCGACGAGGGCGACCTTTCGGAAATCCTCGGCAATCTGGTGGAGAACGCGGCGCGCTTCGCAAGATCCTCGGTCCGGGTCAAGGCGTGGGCAACCGGCGGCGACGTGTCCATCGCCGTCGCCGACGACGGCCCGGGTATCCCCGACGCGGACCGGGAATCCGCCCTGTCACGCGGGGTGCAATTGGACAGCAAGGGCGGCAGCAGCGGGCTGGGCCTGGCCATCGTTGCGGACATTGTCGAAGCCTATGGCGGACGGCTGACGATGAGCAACGCCGACCCCGGCCTGGTCGTGACCATCACCCTGCCCCGACAGGGTTGATCGACGCTCAGGCAAAGCCGGGGAAATAGTCGACCTTTATCTTCGAGCGGCGAACGCCCATGCCCAGCAACGTGTCGCGCAGCGCCTTGACCATGGCCTGGGGGCCGGAAATGTAGAAGGTCCGCTCCAGATAATCGGGGATGGCCAGGCGCACCAGGCGCGCGTCGATATAGCCTGGATACTGGCCCCGCTCGGCCCCCCGGGCCACGGCAAGCACCGTCCTTATGCCCAGTTCCCGTCTCGCCGCGCCGAGCACATCGCGATAGGCGATGTCCTGCTGGGTCTCGGCCCCGTAGAGGACGACGATCGGCCGCCTTTCACGGCTGTCGATGAGATATTGCAGCATCGAGCGGAATGGCGTGATGCCGATGCCGCCGGCTAGGAAGGCAACCTTGGTTTGGCGATTGGCCGGCAATGTGAAGTCTCCGGCCAGTTGGGAGGCGTGGATCGTGCTCCCCGGCTTCATTGTGCCCAGCATTTGCTTGAAGGCGCTCGATTGCGGGTAGAACTTGACCCCGAGCCGTATGGATTGCTCCGTGGGCGCCGACGCCACCGTGAAATAGCGGCGGTTGCCGCGACTGTCCGATCGGTCGAGCCCAAGTGTCCATTCCAGATACTGTCCAGCCTGGAAGGCAAGCTTTCGCGGTGACCTGAAGATGAAATCATAGCTGTCGACCGCCGATTGCTCGATGCGCTCGAGCGTCAACACGAAGCGTCCCCTTGGGCTCACCGCGTAGGCAAACAGATTGCCGGTCAGAAGCGCCAGTTCCGGCGTGAAATAGAACGAGCCGACATGGATGTTTGGCGCGAACAGGAAGCCGACGATGGCGGCGAAGGCGAGGCGCGGCCACCGTGTGGTCGGCGCCGTCAGCGGCTCGGTCAGCATCACGAAGGCGAAGAACAGCAGCGGCGACGAGCCCAGCGTCTCCGTCAGCGCGGCGGCGTACTGCGACGGCTCGGTGGTTGCCAGGATTGTCGTCAGCGCGACGACACCGAAGGTGGCGACCAGATCGAGCCGGCGCAGCTTGCGCACCATGAGGAGGCCGCCGACAAGCACGACGGGAAGCAATGGCAGATTGCCGCCGACCCACCAGCTGGCCGGCTGGTCGAGCAGCAGCGCGGTCAGCGCCACGCCCAGCGCCGCGGGATTGAACAGGTGTTTCCCGCCGATGGCGAGGATGAACTTGGATGAAATCGCCCAGACGCAGGCGAACACCACCGCGCATATCCCCTTGAGGTCCGTGGCGGCCACCGGATCGAGGATGAGCGCCAGGATGAGGGCGGTGATGTAGACCGACTCGGTGTTGGCCGGAACCTTGAAGACGGCCGCAAAGACCCTGTTGGTGACCCAGCAGGCGGCCAGCATCAGCCCCGTCGTGAAGGCGAGCATGACCGGATCATGCGGCACCAGCTTGAGGAAGCCGAGCACGACGGCCGTGCCCAGCAGGGCGATCAGGTAATAGAGGACCAGCCGGTACATGGTCTGATGGTCGAGAAGCCGGTCGATGGTCTTGATCATGGCTGGCAAAAAGCTCCGAAGCCGCTCGTCGGCGTGGCCCGACGGTTGCTGTCGACGACGTAGCCTTCGAGGCCAGGCGCCTGTTCGAGGAAGAGAATGCCCCGCCGGCCCATGGCGAAGGCGGCGGTGGCGAAACGGTCGGCCTCGAACACATCCGAGCCGATGACGGTCAGGCTGACGATTTCGGTGATCGGATCGCCGGCCCCGAGCGGATTGTAGATGTGCTGCCCGCGCACATAGGTGCCGGAGGTGGCGACGCCGTGTCCTCGCGGATAGACGATCTTGATGATCTCTTCGGCATTGAAGGGATTGCGGATGCCGACGCTCCAGTCGAGACCCGAAGCATTTCGGCCGCAGGACTGGATGTCGCCGCCCGCCTCGATGAAGAAATCGCCGATGCCGGCCCGGCGAACGATCCCGGCGGCATTGCGGATGGCCCAGCCCTTGACGATGCCGGACGGGTCCAGCGATCCGTCGGGCTTGCGGATGTCGAAATACCCGTCCGTCTGGTTTTTCGTCTGTGCGGCAAGCGCCATCACTTCCGCCATTTCGGCGCTCCAGTCGCGGATCGGAAGATCATCCCGGTTGATGGCCGAAATCTCGCTGTCGGTCCGGTAGGTGCTGAAGCGGCGGTCGATGTGCTCGAAATAATCGAAGACCGTGTCGACAAGTGTGGAGCCCGAGGCACCGGCGATGTCGACGGTGATGGGCATGCCCATCAAGATCCTCGTATCGCGCATGGATCAGGACGATGCCTTCTTCAAGGCGCCGCCAAGCGACTGGATGAAGGCCTTGCTGGTAAGCGTGGCGCCCGAAATGATGTCGACATCGGCGCTCTGCGCACGGATCGCCTCGTCACGCAGCATCGGCAGCGCCTGCCTGTTGATGCTGATCGAGGTGCGGCGGTCATTCGGGTATTTCAGCACCTTGAGCGCCGTGAGGCGGCCGCCCTGGATCGAAGCCTGAATCTGGATGAGGCCGTAATAGGCATCGGCGGCAGGACCGGTGTAGATACCGTCGGCAAAGCCGTGCCCCGCCGGCTTGGTGCCCGGGCTTACAGCCAGCTTCATGGCGGTCTTGAAGACCCGGGCGTGTGCTTGCGGATAATCCGGCCTCGGCTGCGGAATCGGGATATAGACGGCCGGGGTTATGGTGAAGGACGCCGTCCGCGGCGCGGCATCGGCGATACGTTGAGCTGGCGCCTGTTTTGGCTGGGCTGCGGGCGCTTGAGAAAGCTGCGGAGAGCTGGCTGAGAGCGGCGGCTTGGTCGCCTGCTGCTGCCTTGGCGCGGGCGCGGAGATCGCGGCGGTGGTTTCGCCGCCGACCGATGTCGGCGTGGTCGCGGGAGGATCGAGCCGCGCACTCTGCTGGCGGATCCCGGGCGATGGCGGTGGAGGCGCTGGAGTGGGATCAGTTTGAACGGGGCTGGCCGGAGCAGGGGGCTGCGCCACACTGTCCTCGGCGGCATTGGCGGAACCCGCCGTGTCGATCATGTCGCCGGCAGGACCCTTGCCTGCCTGGTCCCAGACATAGGCGCCCGAAGACGCGATCACGAAAAGCGACAGGGCAATCTGTTTCATTGGCTCGTTTCACCTTCAATCCCGTGCCGGCGAATCGACTTCGCGGCAATTCGCAAACAATGTCTCACGATCCAGCTGACAATTGGCTGTCAGGCGCGGACACCGTCGACAGCACCGATCCTTGAACCTCCGGTCGTCATCCCGGCACGAATGGGACGACGGCCGTCAACCAAACCTGCCCTCGCGGCTAGGCGCCGAACAAACCACTTCAAACCGGGTCGCGGCTTCGCTACGCTTGCGGCATGTCTCAATCCAGCACTGCAATCTTCGGCGCCCGGCGCGACCAGGCATTTCCCACGCTGAGCGAGGCGGACATCGACCACATGCGCCGTTTCGGCGAGGCCAGCGCCTATGCGGCCGGCGAGCACATCATCAAGGCTGGCGATGTCGCGCCCGGCCTGATCGTCGTGCTGTCGGGCAAGGTTGATATCATCCAGGATGGTCTTGGCCGGCGCGAGACGATCGTCAGCCATGGCCCGGGCAGTTTCGTCGGCGAGCTGGCGCAGCTTTCGGCCCGTCCCTCATTGGTCAATGCCGAGGCCGCCGAGCCGGTCGAGGCCTTCGTCATTCCCTCGCGGCGGGTGCGCGACCTGATGGTGCAGGAGGCCAATCTCGGCGAGCGCATCATGCGGGCGCTGATCCTGCGCCGCGTCGGGCTCCTGGAAAGCGCCACCAGCGGGCCGATCATCATCGGACCGCTCGGCAACGTCGACGTGCTGCGGCTGCAGGGCTTCCTGGCCCGTAGCGGCCAGCCGCACCGCGTGCTCGATTCCGGCAGCGACCCGTGCGCCAAAACCCTGGTCGAGCGCTTCGATGTCGATCCGCACCATTTGCCCGTCGTGTTGTGCCCGAACGGCAGGCTGCTGATGAATCCGAGCGAGAAAGACCTCGCCCGCTGCATCGGCCTGCTCAGGCCGATCGATGCCGATACGCTGTATGATGTCGCCATCGTCGGCGCCGGGCCGGCGGGGCTGGCGGCGGCGGTCTATGCGGCTTCCGAAGGGCTGTCGACCATCGTGCTCGATTGCCGGGCCTTCGGCGGGCAGGCTGGCGCCTCCTCGCGCATCGAGAACTATCTCGGCTTCCCCACCGGCATCACCGGCATGGCGCTGATGGCGCGCGCCTACAATCAGGCGCAGAAATTCGGCGTCGAAATGGTGATTCCCGACGAAGCGAAGCTTTTGAGCGCGGCGACCGACAATTCGGGCGCCGGCTACCTGCTCGATGTCGGCGACGGCGAAACGGTGCGCACGCGCAGCGTGGTGATCGCCAGCGGCGCGCGCTATCGCCGCCTCGACGTCGCCAATTTGTCGCAGTTCGAGGGCACGTCCGTGCACTATTGGGCCTCGCCGATCGAAGGCCGGCTTTGCGCCGGGCAGGAGGTCGCGCTGGTCGGCGCCGGCAATTCGGCCGGGCAGGCGGCGGTCTATCTGGCCAGCCATGCGCGCAAGGTGGCGCTGCTGGCGCGCGGCGGCAGCCTCGATGCCTCGATGTCGCGTTACCTGGTCGAGCGCATCAAGGCGCAGTCGAACATCGAGGTGCTGACCGAGACCGAAATCGAGGCGCTGGAGGGCGAGGAGGGCAATCTTGCCACTGTCCGCTGGCGCAACCGCGTCAGCGGCGAAGAGACGACACGCCCGATCCGCCACCTTTTCCTGTTCATCGGCGCCGACCCGAACACCGACTGGCTGGCGCAATGCAATGTGGCGCTGGATGCCAAGGGCTTCATCCGCACCGGATCGGAACTCGGACCGCAACATGGCCTGATGGAAACCAGCCGCAGCGGCGTATTTGCCATCGGCGATGTGCGTTGCGGCTCGGTCAAGCGCGTCGCGGCCGCCGTCGGCGAGGGCGCCCAGGTGGTCGCCGCCTTGCATGCCTATCTCGCGCGGGACGGCAGCCCGCCGTCACGCCTCAAAACATGATCCCGAAAAGTCGGTTTTCGGAAAAGCTTCAACGAAGAGATAGTTCAGGAGAGAGTGATGGCGGACGAATGCAGGCATGCGGCCGGGATCAAGGATGTGACGCCGAGCGCGCTCGGCTGCGAAGAATGCCTGAAGAGCGGCTCGTGGTGGGTGCATCTGCGGCTCTGCCGCACCTGCGGCCATGTCGGCTGCTGCGACGACTCGCCCAACCGCCACGCAACCAAACATTTTCACGCCACCAGCCATCCCGTCATCGAGGGCTATGATCCGCCGGAAGGCTGGGGCTGGTGCTATGTCGACGAGGTCTTTCTCGACCTTGGCGACCGCACGACGCCGCAGAACGGTCCGATCCCGCGCTTTTATTGAGGCGCCGTGCCACGCAGCCGGGCCGGGCGCTGCTCAAGGACGCGTTCGCGAACGCGATCGGGCTGTTTCCAGGCGACGGGACTCGGCTTCAGGATCAGCCTACGAAGTACCGATACCCCAGCCATCCCGCCAGCGCCACCGAAGCAACCCAGATACAGGCGATGATCAGCGCCGCGCCGCGGCTCACCGGCCTGTCGACGGCAAGGGAGGCGGCCTGCCTGTGTTCTGCCATGACCTCGGGCGGTATCATCTTGACCACGGCAAGGATGCCCAAGGGCACCAGGATCGCATCGTCGAGGTATCCAACCACGGGGATGAAATCGGGAATCAGGTCGATTGGTGACAAGGCGTAGCCCGCGACGCACAGGGCAAGCGCCTTGGCGTGCCACGGCGTTCGCGGATCGCGCGCGGCAAGGTAGAGCGCATGCACGTCGCGCTTGATCGCCCGGGCCCATTCGCTCAATGTTGCCATTGGATGACCTTAGCGCCAAAGGATGACGCGCCCAATAGCGCACGCTGAGCGCCTCGCAGGATGGTTGGCGGCCCTCGACATGCACGTCCGCCCAACACGGGTTCGCGGCCGGCTGTTGTGCCGCCTATCGCACCGACCCGGTGACCGTCCGGTCGACATCGGGAACGGATCTGCGTTCGTTGCCGGCAAGCGCGGCTATGAGCAGCAGGCTGGCCACCACCGGAACGAACAGGACGGCGACACGAGCCTGTATATGAAGAATGGCGCGCCATTCGTTGCTGCGCTTGTCGGGGCTGTCGCTCATCATACTCACTTTGCCATGGACCCCCCGAGGGGTCACATAGAGGCGAACTGTTAAGCAACTCCTTCCGACTTCGTTAACGGGGCTGCAAGCGCGAAATCAGCTGAGCCCGATGCGCCTTGCGCCTTGCCGGGACAGCGCCTCGGCGTCCGCATCGAAGCGGAACGTGCCGATGAAATCGTCGGCGCGGTGGTCCGGCAATGTCCTGCGGATCGCGGCGGCAAAGCCGCGCGCCTCGTCGAGCCGGCCGGCCAGCGCGGCTGGGCGGCAGGTCGCGGCGGAAGGTCCTTCCGTGAAATAGTTCCAAAAGCCAGCGACAGGCATGGGCGGCCATGCGATTCTGCGGCGGTGATTCGGGAGGTCCGACCGTGACGCTGTTTCGTGTGGCCGTGCTCGCGGCGCTGGTCTGCGCCAATTCGGCCGAGGCCGCCGACATGGCCTTCTTCGTCAAGAACCTGCGCAAGGAAGCGGTTGCGGTCGAATTGTTCAGCCGCGACCGCGAGACGGTCTGGCCCGGCAACGGCAAGGTGTTCCTGATCGACCCGAAATCCCAGAAATCGGTGCCGCTGTCCTGCAATCAGGGTGAGCGCATCTGCTATGGTGCCTGGGTCGACGGCAATGACAAGATCTTGGCCGGCGTCGGGCCTGACAACGACCAGCCTTGCGACACCTGCTGCTTCATCTGCGTGGAACACACGACCGAGACGATCGACCTGGTGCCGTGATTGGCCGGGCATCACCAGAGCAATTCCGGGAAATTGCGGCACGGCGCCCACGACACAGAGCGCAATCTTGCGAACAAGATAAGTCGCGGCAGCTTTACCGCCGCCTTCTTTATGATGTGCTTGGACGTGATCGGCGTAAGACAGGTGAGCTTAGAAACCTAAGCCCATAGAGTGCCAACAATGCCCCCGATAATGAATCCGACCACACCAACGATAAATAGTATGCGTTTCCGGGGTGACCCGGGTTCATCCGGAAAGTAAAACGCCTCGAAATGAATGTTCTCGATTTCAGATGAACGCACGAATATGTGACCCTGGCTAAATGCTTGAGTAGACATGGCTCGTGCTTTACCGAATGTGGTCGTCGGGATTTCTTTGTTCAGCCGCAGATAGAATTTGACTGGATCTTCCAATATCAAATGATCGATATTATTCCCGTCCCCAAGGCTGATCTCCTTGGGGAGCCCAGCGTACATAAGGCGCTGATTGTTGTTGATTACCTTCGTCAGCACGAAGCACGTAAGCAGGGGCTCTTGAATTTTGGATATAAACGGCGCGAGCGACCCGTACATCAAGCGCCCTATTATTTTGGATCTACGGGATAGCCACTGGACGCAGTAGGCAGATACCAAGGCGCATATACTGATCCCCAAAAACACGAGCGCCGAACAGATTGGATAGCTGAAAAGAAAGTTTATCAGTTCGAAACGCCTGCTATGAGGAGGCAGAATGGAGTGATCGAAGACATACATATTGCCGTTAAATTCGACGACTCCAAACGGAATTTGGTACGTATGAAAGAGGTTTAAAAAGCCAATAGCCAGTGCAATTACGGACCAAAAAATTATGAAAACGACTATCGAATACAATAGCACGGCGATGGAGGAATAGATCGTGCCGCCTGCGAAAAAGGGCCTCCGAACTGGAGACCCTTCGTAGACGGCGTACCGGAATATCAATCCCGGTACCAGCAATATGAAAAGCGCAAGTGTCGATGCGCTAAGCGACACAGATCAACCGGCTTCCTTGGCCGGGTTTCGCTCCTTGACAATCGCACGGATACGACTCTTAACCGCGTCTTCGCTTAGAGTCGTATCGCCGTTATGCTTGGCCGATGTGTCACCGGCTGCCTCGACAAGCGCACGATAAAGGGTGACGAACGAACCCCTGGATTCTCGCCTCAATTCATTGACGATTTTATCGCGACGAATGAACGTATTCATTTCGCGAATCTCCTATGAATGACGCATGCAATTAACAGCCTGCGCACGGAATCGTTCCGATTTGGTTATCGTCGGTTATCGCTGCTTCGTATGCGCAACATCGTACGCGGACGTCATTAGGACGTCAATTCCACGTTTTTCAATATATGTAGGCGCATCGCACATCGCAAATTAATAGCCAGTTTTCGCGACGAAGAAAAGTGTGAGCGCTTTAGGGAAGACCGGCCTTGCGAAAACCATCGACGAAATGATCGCGCATTGCGGTATCGCGGAATGGCTCCGTCCACACCCAGTAACTGGTCGTGAAATGCGGGTTGCCGATGAGGAACAATTCGACCTCGGCGCGCGCCTCGTCGAGCCGGCCGAGTTGCGCCAGGCTCGCCGCCAGGAAGCGGCGTGAGCTCGTCCGGTAGGTCTCTTCCCGACGCAAGGTCTCGACGGCGGCTTCGTAGTCGCGCGCCGCATATTGCGCCTCGCCGAGCGTCAGATAGTACCAGCTTGCCGGATAGGGATTGAGCCGGAACGCCTTGCGGATATGCTCGAGGCCTTCCTCGACCTTTCCGGCCAGCACCGCGATGTCGGACAAGGTCGCCCAGGCGTCGGCCTCGTTCGGGTCGAGTTCGAACGCTTTGGTGAATTCGGCATCCGACTCTTCGAAACTGTGCTCATAGGCGAGCAGATTGCCGAGCACCCAACGGCAGCCGGCATCGTTGGGATCGATCGCCACCGCCTTGCGCGCCAGTTCCAGCGCTATGCGACGGTTGGGTTCGACCGGCTCGCCCCAATGCACCCATCCCATCCAGTGGTTCATGGCAAGCCAGCGATGGGCCTCGGCGTAGTCCGGATCGAGGGACACCGCGCGCGTCAGCAACAGATGCGCTTCCCGTGCCGTCTGCGGTGATTCGTCGATCAGCTTGCGCGCCCGCACGCACAGATCGTACGCCTCGAGATTTGTCGGCCGGTTGCGTGGCGGCGGCGCCCGCAGCCGTCCGAGCAGCGCCTCCACGATCTTGGCCGTGGCCTCGTCCTGAACGGCAAAGATATCGTCCAGGCCGCGATCGAAGCGTTCGGCCCACAAATGCTCGCCGCTTATCGCGTCGACCAGCTGGGCGTTGATGCGCACGCGCCCCGCGGCGCGTCTGGCGCTGCCTTCCAGGAGGTAGCGCACGCCAAGTTCCTCGGCGATCGCGCGCACGTCCATCGCCTTGCCCTTGTAGGCAAAGGTCGAGTTGCGCGCGATGACGAACAGGCCCGGGGCCCTGGACAGGTCGGTGATCAAATCTTCGGTCAACCCGTCGGCGAAGGCCTCCTGCTCGGGGTCGTTGCTGAGATTGACGAAAGGCAGCACCGCTATCGATGGTTTGTCCGGCAGCGGCAAGGGTTTTCGCTTCACGCGATCAAGCTGTTCGATGGCGCCCGTGAAGCGGTAGCCGACGCGCGGAACCGTCGATATCCATTCGCCGCCATCGGCGGGCGAACCAAGCAGCTTGCGCAGCTGCGCGATCTGGACGGTGAGGTTGCCTTCCTCGACCGCCGTCCCAGGCCACGCCGCGTCCATCAGCTCGGCTTTCTCAAGGATTTCGCCGGGCCGTCCGACGAGCGCGGCAAGCAATTTCAGTCCGCGATAGCCGACGGCAACGGGATCGTCGTTCCGAAGCAGCGTTCCCGCCCCCGGATCAAGCACGAACGGACCAAAGGCAAAGCGCGATCCCTGCATAGGGCGCATCTATAGAGCAATTCCGGGAAAAGTGTGAGGCGGTTTCACCGGGAAAAAGCGCACCGCCCTTTCTCAGGGAATGACGCCAAAACAACGCGTTAGGGCATGTTTGGAACTTTTGAGAACTATTTGGCAGGGCTTAATTACGGCGCCCTTCATATCCTGCAGAATTCAGCCTCGTTCAGATCGAAGGCCGCCCATTCTCAAGCCTGTGGGCGCCAAACCATATGGAGGTTGTCATGACCAATATTCTTGCATCGGCTCCCCATCGGGCAGTGCGGCGGGGAATGGGGCAGGCATCGCGCCGGCGCTACAGCCTTGCCACCCTGCGCAACACCATCGCGGCCTGGCGTCAACAGACACGCTTTCGCTGGGATCTCAAGCGGATCTCGGAAGTCAACCCGCATCTGATCGACGATATCGGCCTGACCAGACGGCAGGTCGATGAAGAGATCGCCAAGCTGCCTTTCTGGCAACGATAGGCGAAGGGCGCAATGGCGCCGGTTCGTCGTTTAACTCCTGCGATTATTTCAGGGATTGTCGTCATCCCCCTTTAGCACCGGCCCCCGTCATGGCATGATGACCCCATCGGCCGTGGGGGCCGATTCTTCATCGGGGGTTCCATGTCTTTCATACCAGCGCGCCGGCTTGCCGCCGCGTTTTCTCTCGCCATCCTGTTTGCACCAGCCGCCCATGCCGGCGACGTCACCTTCGCCGTCAAGAACAGCCATCCCAACGCCATGCGCCTCGAGCTCTACAGCCAGGACCGCGACTATGTCTGGCCGGGCAACGGCAAGGACTTCTATCTCGATGACGGCGAGACCAAGTCGCTGCCGATCTCCTGCAACGAGGGCGAATCGATCTGCTACGGCGCCTGGGTCGATGGCGATGAGGGCACCTATTGGGGCGTCGGCCCCGGCAACAAGGAAAAATGCGAGGATTGCTGCTACACCTGCAGCGGCGGCGAGACCGAGGAGATCAATCTCGTCCCCTGACCGGTTTGCCAGCTTGACGGTTTTCCCCATGGGAGCCATAGCCTGTGCCGATACCCAAAGCGCGCCGCGTCTGTTCAGCCGCGACGCGGCCCAGGCAAGAGGAGCACGGCAATGGCAGGCACGGTCGAGGGCGGGAAGATCGACGTCGGCTTTTCCGGCAAGCGCTGCATCCACTCGCGCAATTGCGTGCTCGGCGACCCGCATGTCTTCGAGCCCAACGCGCCGGGACAATGGATTCATCCCGACGCGGCCGGTGTCGAGAAGATCGTCGCCATAGCCGAAAGCTGTCCGTCCGGCGCCATCACCTATGTCAGGAAGGATGGCGGGCCGCAGGAACAGCCGCCGGTGGTCAACACCGTGCGGCTGCGCGAAAACGGCCCGCTCGCCGTGCATGCCGAGATCGTGCTCGACGGTGAAACCTTCTATCGCGCCACGCTGTGCCGCTGCGGCGCGTCGGAAAACAAGCCGTTCTGCGACGGCAGCCACAGCAAGGCCGGCTTCACCGCCACCGGCGAACCGGCGCTGAAGGACGCGCCGGCGCTCGAAGCGCGCAATGGCCCGCTGAAAGTGACGCCGACCACCAACGGGCCGCTCAAGCTCGAAGGCAATGTCGAGATCGTCACCGGCACCGGCCACACGATCGACCGCACGCAACGCACCTTCCTCTGCCGCTGCGGCCATTCGGCCAACAAGCCGTTTTGTGACAATACGCATAAGAAGATCGGCTTCGTGGCATAAAAGGCCGTTCGCCAGCGTTAGTGCAGGATGAGGGTTCGCGCTCAGGAGGAAATCCATCATGCGCACCATGCTCGTTCTTGCTCTGCTTGCCTTTGCCATGCCCGCCTATGCCGCCAATCATGCGGTCCAGATCAAGGGCATGAAATTTAACCCGGCGAAAATCTCGGCCGCCGTTGGCGATACCATCACTTTCACCAATGCCGACCCGATGACGCACACCGCCACGGCGCTCGACGGCTCCTTCGACACGGGCCATCTCGCCACCGGCAAGAGCGCCAAGGTCAAGGTATCGGCTGCCGGCGCACATCCATTCCATTGTGCGATCCACAGCTCGATGAAGGGCATTGTCACGGCGAAATAGCGGCATCCTCGCCAGAGGGTCCCTGGCGCTGTGGTCAAGGCCGCCGATCTCCTCCCAGGGGGAGATCGAGGCTCCTATTGCGGTCATCGCGTGTTGGCCCAGCGCTCGTGGCTTTATCGGCCGGCCGCGATAGGCTAAGGGCGGGGAAGCAAAATTCCCCACCGCCCGGACTGCCAATGACCGCCAAGACCAAGCCAAAACCCCTGTTCCTCGGCATCGACACCGGCGGCACCTATACCGATGCCGTGCTGTGGTCCGAGACCGAAGGCCCGCAGCGGGAGCCGAACAAGGGCAAGGTGCTGGCCAAGGCCAAGGCGCTGACCACCAGGCATGATCTCGCCGTTGGTATTTCCGGCGCGGTCGACGCGGTGCTCGAAAAGGCCGGCACCGATCCGGCCGCGATCAAACTGGTCTCGATGTCGACGACGCTTGCCACCAATGCGCTGGTCGAGGGCCAGGGTGGCCGCGTCGCGCTCGTCATGATCGGCTTTTCCGAAGCCGACCTCGCCCGCGACGGGCTGAAGACGGCGCTCGGCACCGATCCGGTGGTGTTTTGCCTGGGCGGCCACGATGTCCACGGCAATGCCGCCAACCTTGATCTGTCAGAACTGGAAGAGGCCTTGCCGGAACTCGGCGCCTCGGTGTCCGGCTTTGCCGTCTGCGCCTATTTCGCCACCCGCAACCCGGCGCACGAGATCGCCGCCCGCGAGCTGATCCGCGACAGAACCGGCCTGCCGGTCACCGCGAGCCATGAACTGTCGGCCAAGCTCGGCGGCCCGCGCCGGGCGCTGACCACGCTGCTCAACGCCAGGCTGATTTCGATGATCGACCGGCTGGTGGCCGCGACCGAAGGGTTTTTGCAAGCCCGCGACATCGCCGCCCCGCTGATGGTGGTGCGCGGCGACGGCGCGCTGGTCTCGGCGGCGTTCGCCCGCCAGCGGCCGATCGAGACCATTTTGTCCGGTCCGGCTGCCAGTCTGGTGGGCGCCCGCCACATGACCGGGCTCGACAATGCCGTGGTCTCCGACATTGGCGGCACCACCACCGATGTCGCCGTGCTCGACAAGGGCCGGCCGCGCCTGGATCCCGAAGGCGCCACCGTCGGCGGCTTCCGCACCATGGTCGAGGCGGTCGCCATGCGCACCTTCGGCCTTGGCGGCGATTCCGAAGTGGCGCTGGAGGACGGCGCGCTCAATCCAAAGATCCTGCTTGGGCCGCGCCGCCTGGTGCCGCTGGCGCTGGCTGGCATGGCGCATGGCGAGGCCGTCAAATCGGAGCTCGAACGCCAGCTGCGTTCGCCCAATCCCGGCCGCATGGACGGCCGCTTCGCGGTTCGCACCGGCGTGCCGGACAGGCTTGCCGCCGGGCTGACCGCTCCGGAAGCGCGGCTTTACGAGGCGATCGGCGCGACCCCGCTGGCCCTCGACAGGCTGCTGACGTCGAATGCCCAGAACGCCACCTTGAACCGGCTGGTCTCGCGCGGCCTGGTGCATATCTCAGGCTTCACCCCCTCGGACGCGGCGCATGTGATGGGCAAACAGGCCAATTGGGATGCCGCCACCGCGCGCCTCGGCGCCGAGCTGTTCGCCCGCAAGCGCGATGGCCGCGGCCAGCCCATTGCCGCGTCGCCAGAGGTGATCTCAGAGCGCGTACTGGTGACGCTGACGCGCTGGTCGGCCGAATACATACTCGAAACCGCCTTCGCCGAGGACGGGCTCGATGGCGCGGCGACAGTGGCACACGCGCTCGTGCAGCGTGCCGTCGATGCCCATCCCGGCATCGCCCGGCTGAGCGTCGCGCTCGACCGCCCTGTCATCGGCCTCGGCGCCTCGGCGCCGCTGCACTATGCTGGCCTGGCGCCCCTGGTCGGCAATGACTGCTTGGTGCCCGAGGACACCGATGTCGCCAACGCGCTTGGCGCCGTCGTCGGCCAGGTCAGGGTCTCGGCCGAGGCGCGGGTCAGCCAGCCTAGGGAAGGGCTGTTCCGGCTTGCCTCGGGTGAGACGGTGCGTGATTTCCTCGACGAGGCAGCGGCGATCGCGGCCGCCGAGGCCGATGTGCGGGCCATCGTCGCCGGGCGCGCCCGGGACGCCGGCACCGACAATGCCGAGATCGACGTCGCGACCGAATTCAAGGTTTCCACGGTGGAAGCCCAGCGCATGTTCATCGAAGCGCATGTGGTGGCGGTGGCCTCGGGACGGCCAAGGATCGCCGTGTGAGGATGAGAGCGATCTCCCCACCTGTGGGGGAGATGGCCGGCAGGCCAGAGGGGGGCGCTGTCCCGCCGACCTATCAGTGGTTTTCAATCAAGCCTTTTGGCCCGGTCTCAAATCGATCACAGGGTAAAGGTTGCGATCCTTCACGCCCCCCTCTGCCCTGCCGGGTATCTCCCCCACAAGGAGGGAGATCGGCTGCTTCGCCAACCTTGCCTAAAGGTCCCCTTCACCTTAAGCCGAATTGACCCTGTAGACCTGACATGCCAAAGGCGCGCCCGAGCCTTTCGTCTGGAGACAAACTGATGACCGTTCGCATCGAGATCGCCGGATTGCGGATTGCCCGCGAGCTGCATGATTTTGTGGCTGGCGAGGCCCTGCCCGGCACCGGCATCGCCGCCGATGCGTTCTGGAATGGTTTTTCGGCCGTCGTCCACGACCTGGCGCCCAAGAACCGGGCGCTGCTCAAAAAACGCGACGCCATGCAGGAAAAGCTCGACGGCTGGTATCGCGACAATGGCGCGCCCGTCGACATGGAGGCTTACAGGGGCTTCCTGAAAGAGATCGGTTATCTCGTTCCCGAGGGGCCGGCCTTCAGCGTCTCGACGGAGAATGTCGATCCCGAAATCGCCGTCGTCGCCGGTCCGCAGCTGGTCGTTCCGGTGATGAATGCGCGTTATGCGCTCAATGCCGCCAATGCGCGCTGGGGCTCGCTCTACGATGCGCTCTATGGCACCGATGCCATTCCCGAGACCGGCGGCGCCGAAAAGGGCAAGGGCTTCAATCCGGCGCGCGGCGCCAAGGTCATCGCCTGGGCCAAGGATTTTCTCGACCAGTCGGCGCCGCTCACCTCGGGCAAATGGGCCGGCGTCAACGGGCTGTCGTTTGTCAACGGCATGCTGCGGCTGGGCGAGGGTGCCGGTGTCACGACACTCGCCAATCCCAAGCAATTCGCCGGCTATCGCGGCGACGCCGCCAACCCCGATGCCGTGTTGCTGGTGAAGAACGGGCTGCATGTCGAGATCGTCATCGACCGCGCCAACCAGATCGGCCGCACCGATCCGGCGGGCATTGCCGACGTCATCCTGGAATCGGCGCTGACCACCATCCAGGACTGCGAGGATTCGGTCGCGGCGGTGGATGCGCAGGACAAGGTCGTCGTCTACCGCAACTGGCTCGGCCTGATGAAGGGCGACCTCGCCGAGGAGATCAGCAAGGGCGGAAAGACGTTTGTCCGCAAGCTCAACCCCGACCGCGCCTACACCGCGCCGGCTGGGGGCCAGCTCACCGTGCCCGGCCGCTCGCTGATGCTGGTCAGGAATGTCGGCCACCTGATGACCAATCCGGCGATCCTGGACCGCGACGGCAACGAAGTGCCCGAAGGCATCATGGACGCCGCGCTGACGGCGCTGATCGCGCTGCACGATGTCGGGCCGAAAGGCCGCCGCGCCAATTCCCGCGCCGGCTCGATGTATGTCGTGAAGCCCAAGATGCACGGGCCGGAGGAAGTCGCCTTCGCCGTCGAGATCTTCGACCGGGTCGAGGCGCTGCTCGGCATGGCGAAAAACACCATCAAGATGGGTATCATGGACGAGGAGCGGCGCACCACCGTCAACCTCAAGGAGGCGATCCGCGCCGCGCGGGAACGCGTGGTGTTCATCAACACCGGCTTCCTCGACCGCACCGGCGACGAGATCCACACCTCGATGGAAGCCGGCCCGATGATCCGCAAGGGCGACATGAAGCAGGCCGCCTGGATCTCCGCCTACGAGGCGTGGAATGTCGACACCGGGCTCGAATGCGGGCTGGCCGGCCATGCCCAGATCGGCAAGGGCATGTGGGCGATGCCGGATTTGATGGCGGCGATGCTGGAACAGAAGATCGCGCATCCCAAGGCCGGCGCCAATACCGCCTGGGTGCCGTCGCCGACGGCCGCGACGCTGCATGCCACGCACTATCACAAGGTCGACGTGCACGCCGTGCAGGCGGCGCTGAAGAACCGGCCGAAGGCCAGGCTCGACGACATCTTGTCCGTGCCGGTGGCCGTGCGGCCGAACTGGACGCCGGACGAAATCCAGCGCGAACTCGACAACAATGCGCAAGGCATTCTCGGCTATGTCGCGCGCTGGATCGACCAGGGCGTCGGCTGCTCGAAGGTGCCCGACATCAACGATGTCGGGCTGATGGAAGACCGCGCCACGCTGCGCATCTCCTCGCAGCACATCGCCAACTGGCTGCGCCACAAAGTGTGCTCGGAGATCCAGGTGCGCGATTCCCTGCAGCGCATGGCGGCCATCGTCGACCGCCAGAATGTCGGCGATCCGCTCTACCGGCCGATGGCGCCGGATTTCGACACGTCCATCGCCTTCCAGGCCGCCTGCGACCTGGTGTTCAAGGGCACCAGCCAGCCCAACGGCTATACCGAGCCGGTGCTGCACGCGCGGCGGCTGGAGCTGAAGGCGAAGCAGGATCAAGCGGATTTGCGTTGAAACGGCCTGACGCAACGGGTCGACCAAGTATCGTCGGTCCGCGCTGCCCCTCAATTGCCCTGCCGGGCATTTCTCCCCGTAGTGACACCGTAGTGACGGGGAGAAAGACGCTTCTATCGCCGATTCGCCAATCACCAATGTCGCAAGAAGAGCGCCGAGGGCGCAGCAGCTCCCTTCTCCCCGTCACTATACGGGGAGAAGGTGCCGGCAGGCGGATGAGGGGCGGCGCTACAATTGGTTGGACAGCGAACTGGCGCCACGAGATCGAGCGCCGATCACACAAATGCGATGTCGAGGTGACCGGCAATCGTTTCCAGGCGCCTTGACGGTCACTTGGCTACCTACTAGTTGGTAGGAAGTGAAACGAGAGGTCCCCGCCATGTCTGGACAAATGAATGATCAGAGCCGCGCCCCGTCATCAAACGGTTGGCTCAAAAGCTACTACTATCTGCGGTTTGCCGTATCGGCGGCCTGGGTCGCGGCGGCTTTCACCGTCGCGAAAAGCAGCCCGCCGCTCGCCGCCGCCATGCTGGTTGCCTACCCTGCATGGGACGCGCTCGCGAATTACATCGACGCCCAGCGTACCGGCGGGCTCGGCCGCAACAAGTCGCAATTGCTGAACTTCGCCGTCAGCATCCTCGCCACGATTGCGGTCGCCATCGCGCTCGGTCACGGCATGAACGCGGTACTTTCGGTCTACGGCGTCTGGGCCGTTGTCTCCGGCGTGTTTCAGCTCCTGACCGCGGCGCGGCGCTGGAAAACCAACGGTGCGCAATGGCCGATGATCCTGAGCGGCGCCCAATCGGCGCTGGCGGGTCTCTTCTTCGTCAAGATGGCCGGCGGCACGGAGATCATTGGCATCGCCAATGTCGCGCCCTATGCCGCGTTCGGCGCCTTCTACTTCCTCGTGTCAGCTCTATGGCTGTCGGTCAGCGACATCCTTCGCAAGTCACCGCGGGTCGCAAGCTAGAGCGATTCCAGGAAGGGTGAGCGCTTTCCCTTGGGAATTGCGTCAAAACAAGAGTTAGAGCGGTTCGCCGGTTTCCATGAAACGGCGAACCGCTCTAAGTGCAGAGGAGCCCTCCGCCGGAGCAAGTCATGAGCAAGCCTTCGAACACCGCCGATGAGATCCTGGCCGCCGCGCGAAGCTTCATCGTCGCCGGCGGCTACAATGGCTTCAGCTACGCCGATATCGCCGAGGTGGTTGGCATCCGCAAAGCCAGCATCCATCACCATTTCCCCAGCAAGGTCGACCTCGTGCAGACCCTTCTCAAGCGGTACCTCGAGGATGCCCTCACGGGCATGGCAGGGCTCGAGCGCGATGTCCCCGGTCCGCCGGAGTTGCTTCGCACCTATGCCGGCATCTGGGCCCGGTGCATCGAGGATGCGAGCATGCCGTTCTGCGTCTGCGCACTGCTTGCCAGCGAGCTGCCGGCCCTTCCACCGGAGGTTGCCGTTGAAGTCCGGGCGTATTTTCAGTTTCTCTCGGGATGGCTGACTGGCGTCATCGAGCGCGGTGCCGAAAAAGGCACGCTGGCAATTTCCGCTTCGCCACGCGTTGAGGCCGAGGCCTTCATGGCGACCGTGCATGGCGCAATGCTTTCCGCGCGAGCCTATGGCGATGTCTTGACCTTCGGCATGATCCTGACGCCGACGCTGCAGAAGTTGATCCCCGCGACCGAATGATCCGGGCAAAGACGGATCGACCCGGAGAAACGGACCTGGCGTAGCTGCCGATGCCTTCGCCTACGCCGCCTGCGCCACGCGCTCCGAACTCATGCGATAGGAGATCGCCTCGGCCAGATGGATGCAGCCAACGGTTTCGCTGGCGTCGAGATCGGCCAGCGTGCGCGCCACTTTCAGCACGCGGTGGTAGGCCCGCGCCGAAAAGGCGAGCTTTTCGCTGGCGTCCTTGAGCAGCGACAGGCCTGACGCGTCGGGCATGGCGATCTCCTCGATGACGGAGGGCGCGCAATGGGCGTTGGTGGTGGCGCTGGCCACGCCGAGCCGTTCGAAACGCTCGCGCTGGAGGGTGCGGGCGCGTGCCACGCGCAACGCCACATCAGCACTCTTCTCCGCCCGGTCCGGCCTTATCAGGTCGCTGGCCGAGACCGCAGGCACTTCGATCCGCAGGTCGATGCGGTCGAGCAGCGGACCGGAAATGCGTGCCTGATAATCGGTGCGGCAGCGCTCGCCGCGCAGGCAGCGATAGCCCGGCTCGCCGGCCATGCCGCAGCGGCACGGGTTCATCGCCGCCACCAGCTGGATGCGCGCCGGATAGGTGACGCGGTGGTTGGCGCGCGCGATCATGCAGTCGCCGGTCTCCAGCGGCTGGCGCAGCGCATCGAGCGTCTGCGGCGTGAATTCGGGGAACTCGTCGAGGAACAGCACGCCGTGATGGGCGAGCGACACTTCGCCAGGTCGTGCGCGCAACCCGCCGCCGACCATCGCCGCCATCGAGGCCGAATGGTGTGGCGCGCGGAACGGCCGCCGGTCGGTCAGCTTGCCTTCGCCGAGCTTCGCCCGCCACCGAGGCGATCATCGAGACTTCGAGCAATTCCTTCGGCATCAGGGGCGGCAGGATCGACGGCAGCCGCTGCGCCAGCATCGACTTTCCCGATCCGGGCGGGCCGACCATCAGCAGATTATGGCCGCCGGCCGCCGCCACTTCCAGCGCCCGCTTGGCCGTCTCCTGGCCCTTGATGTCGGCAAGGTCGGGCAGGTCGCGCGCCGCGGCGTGGATGCCGGCCTCAGGGCGCGACAGCACCTGCGTGCCGCGGAAATGATTGGCGATGGCGATCAGGCTGCGCGGTGCCAAAATGTCGAAATCCTTGCCGGCCCACGCCGCTTCCGGCCCGCAGGCGAACGGACAGATCAGGCCCTTGCCCTCGGCATTGGCGCCGATCGCCGCCGGCAAGGCACCGGCGACGGCGGCAATGGTGCCGTCGAGCGACAATTCGCCAAGCACGACATAACCGGCCAGCATGTCGCCCGGAATGGCGCCAAGCGCGGCCATCAGGCCAAGCGCGATCGGCAAATCGTAGTGGCTCCCTTCCTTGGGCAGGTCGGCCGGCGCCAGATTGACCGTCACCTTCTTCGACGGCATCGACAGGCCGGACGCATGGAGCGCGGCCTGTACCCGCTCGCGGCTTTCGGCCACCGCCTTGTCGGGGAGCCCGACGATCTGCATGCCGACCTTGCCGGGCGCGATCATCACCTGCACGTCGACCGGCACGGCCTCGATGCCCTGGAAAGCGACCGTGCGAACCCGCGCCACCATTTTCCCACCCCGGATATGAGCCGCAACCCATGCGATAGGCCTGGAACGTGGCCCCGGCAGAAGACAATCACAGATTGCCAGTCAAATCAAGAACATTACAAGAACAAGGCAATCGCTCTGGTTGCAGCCGGATTGAGCCCGGTTGAAAAGGCGGAACATGGTTAATACGACCGAAAACGGCCTACTTGCGCCGCTTCCCCTCGACCGCGTCCCAGAACAGGCTGGCGATGTCGGCGCCGCCAAAGCGCTGCACTTCGCGCACGCCGGTCGGCGAGGTCACGTTGATCTCGGTCATGTAGTCGCCGATGACGTCGATGCCGACCAGGATGAAGCCGCGTTCCCTGAGCGACGGGCCTATGCGGGCGCAGATCTCGCGCTCGCGCTCGGTCAGTTCGGTCTTTTCGGCGCGGCCGCCGACATGCATGTTGGAGCGGGAATCGTGCTCGGCCGGAACGCGGTTGATGGCTCCGACCGGCTCGCCGTCGATCAGGATGATGCGCTTGTCGCCCTTGCGCACGTCCTTGAGATAGCGCTGCACGATATAGGGCTCGCGGAACATCTGGCCGAACATTTCGAGCAGCGAGGCGAGGTTGCGGTCGGCCTCGTGCAGATGGAAGATGCCGGCGCCGCCATTGCCGTAGAGCGGCTTGACGATGATGTCGCCGAACTCCTTGCGGAAGGCTGCGACTTCTTGGCTGTCCTTGGTGATCAGCGTGTCCGGCATCAGGTCGGCAAACTCGGTGACGAAGATCTTTTCCGGGCTGTTGCGCACCCAGGCCGGGTCGTTGACCACCAGCGTCTTCGGGTGGATGCGCTCGAGGATATGCGTGGTGGTGATGTAGTTCATGTCGAAGGGCGGATCCTGGCGCAGCAGGACCACGTCCATCTCCGACAGATCGGTGCGCACCTTCTCGCCCAGCGAGTAATGGCTGCCCTTCTCGTCACGCACCTGCATCTCCTCGATGCGCGCAAACACCTTGCCGTCGCGCAGCGACAGCCGGTCGGGCGTGTAGTGGAACAATTGATGGCCGCGCCGCTGCGCTTCCAGCGACAGCGCGAACGAAGTGTCGCCGGCGATCGACACGGTGGAGATATGGTCCATCTGGACGGCGATTTTCAGCTTCATGGCGGGTCCCCAGCGCAGTCGACGAGAGCGATATAAGGGTCGCCGCGCCTTCTGCCAATCGCGACGTCTGAAGAACGGCAACGGCAGGACGCAACCCCCGCCAGCCCGATCGCGACAAGGCGAGCGGCCGCGTCATCGTTTTCTTAAGCCTTGCCGTACAAGAATAAGCCTCGAATACCCCAACGGCAGGCGCCGGATGGGGGTCCTCGATGGAACAACGACCATGAACGCGCTCACCGCCATCCGCGCCGCCGCGACCGACCAGCTTGAACTCACCATCCTGATGCCGTGCCTCAACGAGGCCGAGACGCTGGCCGTTTGTGTCGGCAAGGCCAGGGCCTTCCTCGACAAGGCCGGCATCCTGGGTGAGGTGCTGATATCAGACAATGGCAGCACCGATGGCTCGCAGGAGATCGCGGCCCAGGGCGGCGCCCGTGTCGTTCCGGTGGCGCAGAAGGGCTATGGCGCGGCCCTGCTGGGCGGCATCGCCGCCGCCAGGGGACGCTTCATCATCATGGGCGACGCCGACGACAGCTACGATTTCGGCGCGCTGGATGCCTTCATGACGCGCCTGCGCGACGGCGCCGACCTGGTCATGGGCAATCGCTTCCAGGGCGGCATCGAAACCGGCGCCATGCCGCCGCTGCATCGTTATCTCGGCAATCCGCTGCTGAGCTTCGTCGGCCGCCTGTTTTTCCGCATCAAGACCGGGGACTTCCACTGCGGCCTGCGCGGCTTCAACGCCGAGAGCATCCGCAAGCTCGACCTGCAGACGACCGGCATGGAATTCGCCAGCGAAATGGTGGTGCGCAGCGCGCTTGCCGGGCTACGCATCGAGGAAGTGCCGACCACGCTCAAGCCCGACGGCCGCAGCCGGCCCCCGCATCTCAGGACCTGGCGTGACGGCTGGCGACATCTCAAATTCCTGCTCGTCTACAATCCGCGCTGGATGTTCTTCATCCCGGGCGCGGCGCTGTGCGGCCTGGGCACGCTGTTCGCGGCCCTGTTGGTGTTTGGACCGCTGCGGGTGATCGACAATCTTTCGCTCGACCTCAACACCTTCGTCGCCGCCTGCTTCATGATCATCACCGGCATCCAGCTCATCACCTTCGGCGCCATATCGCGATACTATGCCGAGATCACCGGCATCCTGCCGCGCAGCCGCGGGTCCGACTGGCTGAGAAGGACCATCAGCACCGACCGTCTTGCCGCCAATGCCGGCATCTGCTTCGCCGGCGGTGTCCTGTTCTTCGGCTATGCGGTGCTGCGCTGGGCGCATCTTGGCTTCGGGCCGCTGAACGATTCCGAAATCCCGCGCATCGTCGTGCTGGGCCTGAGCCTGATCGTCATTTCGTTCCAGGCCTTCTTTTCGGCATTCCTGCTCGGTGTCCTGGAGATTCCGGTCAAGCGGCTGAAAGCCGGCCAGCCCGGCGGATCAGGCGAAGCCGCCGCGACTGCTGAAAAATGAGCCGGCTTCTACGAAAATTCGCCGCCATACGGCTTGTCCGATTTGTCATCGTCGGCATTGGCGCGGCGCTGCTGCTCTTCGTACTGTCATGGGCGTTGGTGTCGGCCGGGATGCCGCCATTCGTCGGAAGCGTCATCGCCTACATGCTGGCCTTTGTCGTGGCATATTCGGCACAGCGTGGCTGGACGTTCGAGGGACGGCACGACCACGCCCATGCGCTGCCACGGTATCTCGCCACCCAGCTGGTCTGCGCAGGGTTTGCAGGCCTGTCCGCCCATGTCGCGGTGTCGATATTTTCCGCCTCGCCGCTGATCATGTCAGCCATCATCACGATCGCCGCAAGCGCCGCGAGCTATGTGCTCTCATCGGTCTGGGTTTTCGCGACGATCAAAGAGCCGCGTGAAGGCATTCGACGGCGGCCCGCCGGCGCGATGCGACGAAGCGCAAGGCTGGTTTAAGATTTGCGCAGTGAGTTCGCGATAACTTCCGTCACGAAAAGAGCGCCCAGAGGCCGTCCCTTGACTCCTGCCGATACCATGGTCTCCGCCGAGGCCGCACCACTTCCGTCACGGCGCAACGACCTCGCGCTCGTGCTCGTCGCCACGCTGGTGATGGTTGCCGTCAGCGCTCTCAGCGGATTCCGTGACTTGACCGACGCCGGCGGCGACAATGACAATCTGCTGCGCCTGGTCGAGGTTCGCGACATGCTGGCCGGCCAGGGCTGGTTCGACCTGCATCAGTACCGGATGGGTCTCGAAGGCGGCTTCGTCATGCACTGGTCGCGGCTGGTCGACGCACCGCTTGCCGCCATCGTTCTCGTAGCCTCGGCGCTGACCGGCAGCATGGCAAGGGCCGAGACAATCGCCGAGGTGCTCTGGCCGGCACTGCTCTTCTCCCTCGCTTTGCTCTTTACCGCCCGCGCGGCGCGCAGTTTCGCCGGTGCCGCCGCCGTGCTGCCGGCCGTCGTCATCGGCGCCGCGGCGCTGCATTTCATAGGCATCTGTTCGCCCGGCTCGCTCGATCATCACAATGTCCAGCTGACGCTGACCATGGCCTGCCTGAGCCTGCTGCTCGATGCACCCGTGCAGCGCTGGGCCGCGCTGCTCGCGGGCCTGTGCGCGGCGCTGATGCTGGCGGTCGGCATGGAAACGGCGCCCTACGTCGCCACCATCGGCGCGTGCATTGCCTTGCTGTTTGTCGCCGACCCCGGCGGCGAGGGGCGGATCGCCAGGGATTTCGGCCTTGGCTTTGCCGGCGTTTCAGGGCTGGTCTTCGTCACCACCATCGCCCCGTCGGCGTGGGGCCAGCCGCAATGCGATGCCTTTTCGACAGTGCAGTTCGTGGTGGCCGCGCTCGCCGGATGCGGCCTCGCCGCCGCGGCATCGCTCGATATGGCCAAAGCCACGCTCGGCCGGCGTCTCGTGGCACTCGGCCTGCTTGGCGTGGTGCTTGCCGCTGTCGTGGTGTCGCTTTTCCCGCAATGCCTGGCGGCTCCCTATGCGAACCTCGATCCGCGCCTCAGGGAATTGTGGCTCGACAACATCGAAGAGGCGCAGTCGCTGTACAAGCTTGTCATCTACAATCGGGTCGCGGTGGTAGAGCGTTTTGCCACGCCACTGGTGGCGATCCTGCTGATGGCGCTTGGCCTGGGTCGTGGCGGCTCGCGGCGGCAGGACAGCCTGGTTGGCGCGCTGCTGGTGGTGGCGTTCCTGGTCAGTGCCTGGCAAGTGCGCGGCTCGACCTTCTCCATTGCCCTGGCGGTGATCCCGCTTTGCGCCTGGATCGCCAAATGGCGGCAGCGGGCCGAAGCCAGCCCGTCGCGCGGCTCCGCGCTCAGGGTGGCCGCGGCCTGGCTGGTCTCGGTCAACGCACTCTGGGCGTGCGCGGCCGTGGCTGCGTCAAGCGCCTTCGAAACCGGTGCGGCCGTCAACGCCGCCAGTGTCAATGGGAACTGCCAAGGCAAGACCTCGTTTGCGGCGCTCAGCCAGCTGCCGGACACCACCGTGCTCGCTATTTCCAATCTCGGCTCGCCCATCCTGGCCTATTCCGGACATCGCGTTTTCGCCGGGCCGTATCATCGCAACGTCGCGGGAAACCTGCTTGCACTCGATACCTTCCTCGGATCGGACGCCGATGCAAGGTCGGTGGTCGAAAGCCACCATGTCGGGCTTGTCGCGCTCTGCCGTGGCAACCCGGAAACCCGCCTGCTCGTCGGCAGGGCGCCTGACGGATTCCTGGCCAGGCTGGCGCGCGGCGACGTGCCGGACTGGCTGGAGCCAGTGGCGGAGACGGGCAGGCCCCTGCTTGAGCTCTATCGCGTCAAGCTTGGCGGCTGAAAATCACCGCGAAAACAAGGGTTTGACGCTCAGCTTAGCCGGCTTTCCCTGGGCGTCCGGCTCTTTGCCGCGGCAACATCGCCGGAGAAACCGGATTGCGTTTTCCGGACCGTGTCCCGGCCGAAAAAAATCGATTTTCGAGATACGTTTCCTAAAGGGTTTGCTGCCAGTCTCCGATATAAATTCCGACGTCAAAAACAGGGACACCGATGCAAACTCCGTTTGGCACCGGTCAGGCAAACAGGGAGAGCACGGATCTGGCCTTCACCGATCCGTTGACCGGGCTTGGCAACCATCGCCGCTTCTTCGACAAGGTCGATCGCCTGATCAGCGACCGCGCCGATGATCCCGCGCCTTTCACCGTCGGCATTCTCGACCTCGACGGCTTCAAGCCGATCAACGATCTGTTCGGCCACAAGGCCGGCGACGACATCCTGATCCAGGTCGCCATGCGGCTGCGCGCCTCGATGGACGGCCATTCGACGGTCTGCCGCATCGGCGCCGACGAATTCGCCTTCCTCTATCCGCTGGTGTTCTCCGAGGAAGCGGCGGCGGAAAAATCCCGCATGCTGATCGAGATCCTGTCGGCGCCATACGATGTCGGCGAACGCACCGCCAGGCTGTCGGCCTCGGTCGGCTGCTCGCTGTTCTATTCCGGCGACGAGACCACCGAGATCCTCATCAACAAGGCCGAAACGGCTCTCTACCACGCCAAGCGCTCCGGCCGTGGTCGGGTCGTCGTCTACACCCGCGAGATGGAAGAGGCGGCCAAGCGCGTCACCCGCATCGAACAGGCGCTGCGCCGCGCCGTCTCGGCCGGCGAGGTGGAGCCGCATTTCCAACCGATCGTCGACCTCACCACGCGCCGCACCATCGGCTTCGAGACGCTGGCGCGCTGGACCGATCGGGACCTCGGCGCCGTGCCGCCGACCGTCTTCATCCCCATCGCCGAAGAGCGCGGCATCATCGGCCCGCTGTCGCAGCTCGTGCTGCGCAAGGCGACCGAGGCGGCCAGGAACTGGCCGAGCGACCTGTTCCTGTCCTTCAACCTGTCGCCCTCGCAGCTCGTCGACCAGAACACCGGCCTGCACATATTGGCGATCCTCGACCGCACCGGCTTTGATCCGCGCCGCCTCGAGATCGAGATCACCGAGACCGGCCTGATGAACGACCCGGCCTCGGCCGCGCAGATCGTCGAGGATCTGCGTCGCGTCGGCATCCGCGTCTCGCTCGACGATTTCGGCACCGGCCAGTCCTCGCTCGGCCGCCTGCGCGAATTCCATTTCGACAAGCTCAAGATCGACCGCGCCTTCGTCTCCTCCATTCTCGACGACCGCCCGTCCGAACACATCATCCGCGCCATTCTCGCCATGTGCGAAGGGCTTGGCATGGATGTGGTCGCCGAAGGCATCGAAGAGGAAGCGCAGGCCGATCGCCTTGTCCAGTTCGGCTGCGCCGGCGGGCAGGGCTATCTCTTTGGCAAGCCGGTCGATGCCGATGCCACGCTCGGCTATCTCCGCGATTCCTTCCGCGGCGCCCTGCGCGCCAAGGCGATCTGACCGGCGATTTCGACGTAATCAGCATTCCGCCGATGTCGCGGCGCGCTTCCACTGCGGCGCATTGTCGTTTTGTCCGACATGAGCCTGCAAATCCGACGTTTCGCCCTTGCCCGCGCGACTTGCGTGGCTAGGATGCGCGCCGTTCACGCCTACAGCGCCGTGCGTCCTTGGGACGCGCAAAGGACGCTGTTGCAACTTGTATTTGCGCATGATCCCTATCCGAAAATCGATCCGATTTTCGGGGTCATGCGCTGGGAGACAAGAAAGATGATGCCATCGGCGGATTTTGCCGACCTCAAGGGCGCCTCGGTGCTGATCACCGGCGGCGGTTCCGGGATCGGCGCGGCGCTGACCGAGGGTTTCGTGCGCCAGGGCGCCAATGTCGCCTTCATCGACATCGCCGAGGGTCCGAGCACGCTGCTTGCCGACCGCATCGAGAAGGAATTCGGCCGGCGGCCGCTCTATCTCAAGACCGATCTGCGCGACATCGAGGCGCTGCGCGCCTCGGCGGCCAAGGCGGCACAGGCGCATGGCGATGTCACCGTGCTGATCAACAATGCCGCCTGGGACGAGCGCCACGCCGTCGAGGACGTGACGGTGGAGTTCTGGGACAACAACCAGGCGATCAACCTCAGACCACATTTCTTCACCGCGCAGGCGGTGGCGCCGGGCATGAAGCGGGCCGGCGGCGGCTCGATCATCAACTTCACCTCGACATCCTACCTCATCAACCATCCCGACATGCCGGCCTACACCGCCGCCAAGGCGGGCATCCTCGGCCTCACCAAAGGGCTGGCCGGCAAGCTCGGGCCCGACCGTATCCGCGTCAACGCCGTCGCGCCCGGCTGGGTGATCACCGAGCGGCAGCAGGAACGCTGGGTGACCGAAGGGGCGCTTGCAGCCCATGTCGCCAAGCAGTGCATCAAGGAGGTCATGCGCCCGGACGACATGGTCGGCACGGTGCTGTTCCTGGCCTCGGATGCCTCGCGCATGCTGACCGCGCAGATGCTGATCGTCGACGGAGGTTTTCTGTGAGCCCGGAATTTGCCGGCGATATGCCGGCGGTAGCCGCGCTTGATTGGGGCACGACCCGGCTTCGCGCATGGCTGATCGACGGCAGCGGCAAGGTGCTTGCCGAGCGCCGCGGCGATGACGGCCTGATCACCGCGCGCGAAAAAGGTTTTTCGAACGTTCTGGAAGGCCATCTGGCCGCCCTGGGCGCGCCGGAAACACTGCCCGTCATCATCTGCGGCATGGCCGGCTCCCGTCAGGGCTGGATCGAGGCGCCCTATGTGAGCGTGCCGGCGCCGATCGGCGCCATCCTCGGCGGTGCCGCCCGCGTGGCTGATCAGAAACGCGACATCCGCATCGTGCCGGGCCTTGCCCAGCGCCTGGCCGATGCGCCCGATGTCATGCGCGGTGAGGAAACACAATTGGCTGGCGCCGGTTTGCCGCCGAAGGGGCGGCATCTCGCCTGCATGCCCGGCACCCATTCGAAATGGGTGCTGGTCGAGGACGGCGCGGTTGCCGGCTTCGGCACATGGCCGACCGGCGAGTTGTTCTCGGTGCTTTCAGCGCATTCCATCCTCAAACATTCGCTGGGCGAGCATCCGGCTCCCGTCGCTGCGGGCAATCCGTTCTTCCGGCAGTGGTGCGAACGCGCGCTCGGCGAGGGCGGTGACGTCACCTCGAAGCTGTTTGCCATCCGCGCCGCCGGGCTCCTGCAGGACCTGAAGTCGGAAGATGCGGCTTCCTGTCTGTCCGGGCTTCTGATCGGCGGCGAGATCGCCTCGGCGAAGCTCCGCTATGGCGCCGGCGCTGCGCCCGTCGTGCTGATTGCCTCGGGCGCGCTCGCTGTGCTCTACCAGGCCGCACTCGGCTTTGCAGGGCTTGCCGTCCGCACCGTCGACGCCGATGAAGCGGTGCGCGCCGGCCTCATCGAAGCCGCGCGCGAAAACGGCATGATCGCCAGAACCGGAGCCTTGGCATGACCGAGACCGCAGTCTTTCCAAAACTCAAGCGCGGGCTGGTCGCCATCCTGCGCGGCCTGAAACCCACGGAGGCGATGGCCATGGGGCAGGCCCTGTTCGATGCCGGCATCGAGGCGATCGAAGTGCCGCTCAACTCGCCCCAGCCATTCTCGTCGATCGCCAGGATTGTCCAAGTGCTGCCGAAAACCGCCCTGGTCGGTGCCGGCACGGTGCTGACGGCGGCCGACGTCGACGGCCTGCACCAGGCAGGCGGGCGGCTGCTGGTCAGCCCCAACATCGATGCCGAGGTGATGGCGCGCGCCATGCACTACGGCATGGTGACCATGCCCGGCGTGTTCACGCCGACGGAAGCTTTTCAGGCGATCCGGCTGGGCGCTTCGGCCCTGAAATTCTTTCCGGCGAGCGCGCTCGGCGCATCAGGCATTTCCGCCATCCGGGCGGTGCTGCCGGCGCAGACCCTGGTCGGCGCCGTCGGCGGCGTTTCGGAGAAGGACTTTGCCGGCTACAAGGCGGTGGGCGTCTCGGTCTTCGGCCTGGGCTCCAGCCTGTTCAAACCCGGCATGAGCGTCGACGACGTCGCCGCCCGTGCGCACGCCGCCGTTGCGGCCTGGGACGCGGTGTTCGGAGAAGCATGATGAGCGCGGTTTCGATTTTTTCCGATCACATCTGCCAGCTCGGCGAAGGCCCGAGCTACGATCCCGCTACCGATGCGCTGTTCTGGTTCGACATCGTCAACGGCCAGCTTCTGGAAAAGCCGCTCACGGGCGCCCTGAAGATCCACGAGCTTGGCCAGATGGCCAGCGCCATTGCCATCATCGACGAGCAGCGCCAGCTGATCGCCACCGAGACCGGGCTTTTTGTCCGCGATGTCGCGACCGGCACGATGACGCTGCACACGCCGATCGAGGCCGATAATCCGCTCACCCGCTCCAACGATTCCCGCGTCCATCCCTGCGGTGCCTTCTGGGTCGGCACGATGGCCAAGGACGAGAGCAAGGGCGCGGGCTCGATCTACTGGTTCTCTAAGGGCGAACTGCGCCGCCTGTTTTCGGACATCACCGTGTCGAACTCGATCTGCTTTTCCGAGGACGGAACGATCGCCTACTACACCGACACCGCGACCGGCCTATTGATGCGCGTCGGCTGCGATCCGGTGACAGGCCTGCCGGTTGGCGAACCGAAAGTGTTCGTCGACCACCGCTCGTCGAAGGGCTACGTCGACGGCTCCGTCGTCGACCGCGATGGTGTGCTGTGGAATGCCGTCTGGGGCGGCAAGGCGGTGAAGGCCTATTCGCCCGATGGCACATTGTTGCGCGAAATTCCCATGCCGGCGACGCAGGCGTCCTGTCCGGCCTTTATCGGCGCCAAGGCCGACCGGCTGGCGGTGACCTCGGCCTGGAAGGGCAAGGACGACAAGCAGCGCAAGCTCGATCCGCAGGCGGGCATGACCTTCCTCGTCGATATCCCCGTCAACGGCCGGTTCGAACCGCGCGTGCTGATCGCCTGAACACCCGCGGCAGGTAATTGTTTTCGCGGGCGTTGTCACGCAAGCGCCCGGCACGGTCGGTTTCGCGAAAGCCGATGGCAGGCGCCGTGGGATGGTAATGCATGTCGTTTCGACGCGACGCGCTCCAAGCCATCGCACCGCTGGAATCCGCCCCATCATGGCAAAGCATAAGCCGAAGCTGATCCTTGTCTACGAGCCGGAGAAGGCTTGTTTCGATCGTCTGATCGCCGACGGCTTCCCATCGCAGCGCGCCACCGAGATCTCATCCTACCTCGCGCAGTCGACGGACATCGCCCCCGAATTCGCCGCACTCGCCGCCGCCTGCGAGGCGCGGGGTCTCGCCTTTGCGCCGGTGGCGCTCGACGATGCCGCCGAGGCGCTGGAGGGTGCGGATGCGCAGAGCACGCTGGTCTGGACATTGTCCGACGGCGTCGCCTATTTCCGTGGCGGCGCGGCTCCCGCACTGGCCCGGCTCAAGGGGTTGCGGACGATCGGCGCCGATGATTCGCTGTTCGCGCTCTGCCAGGACAAGTTCCGCTCCGGTGCCGTGCTTGGCGCGCTCGGCCTGCCGGCGCCGCAGGCTGGCCTTGCCCGTGATGGCAAATGGCTGGTCGAGCCGCCGGCCTCCGCCGCCGGCTGGTTCGTCAAGCCCAACCGGCTTGGCGCCAAGATCGGCATCTGGCCGGATTCACGTGTGGCTGATCTCGGCCACGCGCTGGAGCTTAGCCGGCGGGTCTTCGCCGCCTATCGCGACGATGTCGTCGTCCAGCCCTATGTCGCCGGCCGCAATGTGCGCGCCAGCTTTCTCGCACTGACGCCGCAAACCGGTGTCGAGGCGCTCGGCGTCGCCTTTGTCGATTCCGGCGCGGATTTCCAGACCATGGCGGACAGTATGGCGCTCTACGGCGAGACCGGCGAGGCGGCGAAGGCGGCAGGATTTTATGCCGAACCAGAGCTCGTCGCCGTCGCCGATGTCCAGCCGGTCGCCGACGCCAGGATCAGAGCGATCGCCGGGCGGCTGATCGGCGGGCTCGGCCTGCGCGACGTGTTTTCCATCGACCTGCGCGTCGAGGCCGACGACACGGTTCACCTGATCGAATTCGAGGTCTGCCCCGGCCTTCCCTGCTTCGATTTCCGCGCCTACTGCCGCCGGCAATGGGGCCTGGAGCTTGCCGACGTGATGGCCGAGACGGCGGCAAGCCGATTTATCGGCGAGCGCCACGGCGGCTAGGCTCGGCCTATATCGGCCGTGCGCCGGCCATGTACCTGGCGTTGTCGAACGGCTCCGGCCGGTTGTCGGCCAGGCTCCACAATTGGCGGTCGGTGCCGGGCAGATCGCCGAGATAGACATGCAGGGCGCCTGAGCGGGCACTGCCGGTATTGGCGACCGAGTGAATGGTGCTGGAAGACATGTGCACCAGCGCGGGCGCTGAAAAATCCTGCCGCTCCGGTTTGTCGACCTTTTGGCCGGCGAGCGGGTAGATGAAATTGGTCTCGCCGCCCCAATAGATGCCGATCAGGGCGTCCATCAGATGGTTATGTGGCGGATACTGCACCCCGGGCGAGAGCGTGATGTGATAGATCGTCAGCTGCGGGCTGGCATGCAGCAAAAGCTCGTCGTCCTCCTCCTCGTGAGCCAGTCCGCCGCGCGCATGGAAGCGGTTGGTATAGTCGCTCAGCACGGCCTTGACGTCCTCGAAGGGATTGGCGCCAGCCGCCGCGTTGACGATATCCCTGATCGCGGGGTAGAGAGGGGAGTCGGCCAATAGCGGCATGCCACAGCTCCTGACTGAGATGCTCAGCGAGCATAACTAAGATGGCCAATGCGCGTCAAGGCCGACGCGAAGCGAGAGAAGCATGGGGCCGACCAAAACCACGCCATCGAAATCGGCCGCGCCCCCGGACGGGACGCCGGCGCTGTCGACGGCCGATGTGCTGCGCAGCGAACAGGCCTACGAACAGCTGAAGAGCGACATCGTCGCCTGCGTCCTGTCGCCCGGTGAAGCCTTGACCGAAAAACAGATCGAGGCGCGCTACGGCATCAAGAAGGCGACGATCCGCTCCGCACTTGCCCGACTCATGCAGGAAGGGCTGGTCAGGAGCGAGCCGCGTCGCGGCTATGTCATCACCACGCTGACCCTGCGCGATGTCAACGAGATCTTCGACGTGCGCGGCCTGGTCGAGCCGGAAGTGTTCCGGGTTGCCACCACCGGCATTACCGAGCGCGGGCTGGACGAGATCAGGCTGGCGGCGAGAAAGGTGCTGAAGCCGGAGACGCTGCGCAGCCCCGTTGCGTTCCTCGCGGCCGACCGTGCCTTCCGCCTGGCGATCGTCGAGCTTTCCGAGAATTTGCGGCTGGTACAGCTCCTCAGCCAGATCCTCGACCAGTCGGAACGGGCGCTCCATCTCGGCTTCAAGTCGCGCGATTTCATGCCGCTGATCATCGAACAGCAGAGGCAATTGCTGCAGGCCTGCGAAAAGAGCGACGTTCCCGGCATCGTGAAACTCGCCCGCTCGCAGTGCCTTGCCCTCAAGCACCAGCTGGTGGGGGCGCTGCTTGGCGGAGCCAAGCTGCGGGACGTGAACCTTCAGGACTTCGTCTGAAGCCTGTGGGCCGCGATAGGCTTCAGGCCCCTTCGACCAGCACGATCTCACCGTCGGCGACCTTCTGGCGAATGGCCACCGCGCGCTGATATTCCGGCGAGTGGTAGCAGTCATGCGCGATCGCAAGCGATTCGAATTCGATGATCACGTTGCGGGCGCGGCCAGGCCCTTCGGCCAGCTCATGGGCTCCGCCGCGCGCCAGGAATTTCGCGCCAAAACGGTCGAAGGCGAGCTTCGAAGCGGCGATATAGGCCTTGTAGCCTTCGGCATCGCGCACATCGACGCGGGCGATCCAGTATCCCTTCGGCATTCTTCTCTCCCTTGTCTACGCAGAGCGCATTTCGTCGAGGATCGCCTGCGCTGCCGCGCGGCGGTCGTTTGCCGCGACGATCGGGCGGCCCACCACAAGATGGCTGGCGCCGTTGCGGACTGCTTGCGCCGGCGTCACCACGCGTTTCTGGTCACCATGGTCGCTGCCGGCCGGCCGGATGCCGGGCGTTACCACCGCCATGTCGGGGCCGACGATGCGGCGCACCGCGTCTGCCTCCGCCGCCGAGCAGACGATGCCGCCCATGCCGGCATGCAGCGCCTGTTCCGAGCGCCTCAGCACCAGCGTGTGCGGGTCATATTCGTAGCCGACATCGATCATGTCCTGCTCGTCCATCGAGGTCAGCACGCTGACGGCGAGCAGGCAAAGGTCGCTGCCCCTGGCCGCTTCCACCGCTGCATGCATCGCCTTGGGATAGGCGTGGATGGTCAGCATGGTCATGCCCATCTTGACGATGTTCTCGACGCCCTTGGCCACCGTATGGTCGATGTCGAGCAGCTTCATGTCGAGGAAGATCTTGGTTCCGCCGCTCGCCAGTTCCCTGGCGAAGTCGAGCCCGCCGGCGAAGGCCAGCTGATAGCCGATCTTGTAGAAGGAGACGACGCCGTCGAGTTCGCGCACCGCCTGCTCGGCTTCCCGCACGGTCGGCACGTCGAGGCCGACGATCAGTCTTTCCTGGATGGACTGGGCCCGGATGGATTTGGCCTGCATGGTCGTGGCGGTCACGCCTCGACCCGGGTCGACAGCATGCGCGAGGTTTCGATCAGCGTGCGGCATAAATGCTCCATCGATTTGTACAGTCTTTCGTCACGGAAATTGCCGCCTTCGTCGAAGGCATCGCCGCCGTCCGGCACCGAGCATTCCGGTGTCACCACCTCCATCTGGCAGCGTACCAGCACGGCGCGCAGATGGTTGATGCAGCGTATGCCGGCAAAACGGCCGTTGGAGGACGAGCACAGCCCGGCGACCTTGCCGGCAAGCGGCCTCACCGATCGGCCGCCATCGCGGCGCACCCGGCTCACCCAGTCGATAGTGTTCTTGAGCAGCGGCGGGATCGAGCCGTTATACTCCGGCGTGGCGATCAGCAATCCGTCATGGGCTGATATCAGACGGCCGAGTTTGACGGCGTTTTCGGGGACGCCTTTTTCCTTCTCGAGATCCTCGTCGAGGATCGGCAAGGGATAATCGGCGAGCGAAATGCGGGTCACCTCGGCGCCTTGCACCGCAAGTTCCTTCTGCGCCACATCGGCGGTCCTGCCGCTATAGGCGCCGCGGCGCACCGAGCCGGCGAAGACGAGGATTTTCGGGATCACTGCCATTGGCCACCCTTGTTCCCGGACAGGTACAGCCAGAGGCAGCTCAAATCAACGGCTGGGTCGGTGAATAGGGGAGTAAGGCGGTAAGGCAGTAGGTCAGCAGGGAACAGTCCGGAAATCGAATCGTCATTTCCTACTCCCTTACTCCCCTCTCACTTAATGCGCTTCGCGGCGGTAGATCCACAGCTGCGTCGGCGGGATGTTGCGGAAGATGAAATCGAAATGCTTGACCGTATAGTCGCCGCGACCGGCCGGGATCGGCGACATCGGGCCATAGGTCAGCTGCACGATCGGACGGCCCGCCGGAATGCGGTCGAGCAGGCTCTCTATATAGGCGATGCGCTGGGCGACCGGGAAATTGAGCAGCGGCACGCCGGACACGACGGAATCGAAAATCATCCCGCTCCTCTCGCCAAGCGTGGCGTTGAGGTTGAAGGCGTCGCCCTCGATGACGTTGACGCCGGGATAGAGCTGGCGCAGATGGCGCACGAAATCCGCGCTGTATTCGACGGCATAGAGGTTTTCGGGCCGCACGCCCTGGGCGAGGATGGCACGGGTGATGACACCGGTGCCGGGACCAACTTCAAGCACCGGCAGGCCGGACCTGGGATTGACGATCGAGGCCATCTTGCGCGCGGTGATCGAACTGGTCGGCACGATCGAACCGACCGTCTTCGGCTTGTCGATCCAGCCCTTGAAGAATTTGAGTTCGTCGTCGAACTTCTCGGCAAGCGCCTTCCGCAGTCCGTGACCACGTGTCATGCAAGCTCTCCTCAAGGCTCCCCCGCAAAGCTACTTAACACCTGGTTGACGCAAGGCAAGGCGTTGCGAGACGCATGTCGTGGATAAGATAGATTTCGTCGCGTCTCAAAACACGGCGCGTTTCATCGATTCCCGCGCCGTTCTTGCACCATCAACGTTCGCTGAAGGACTCGAAGAAATCCTTCATGCGGGCGAAAAACCCGCTCGATTGGGGCGAATTGTCCTGCGAGGACAGCTGCTCGAACTCCTCCAGCAACTCGCGCTGGCGGCGCGACAGGTTCTGCGGCGTCTCGACAGCGGTCTGGATATAGAGGTCGCCGATATTGGGCTGGCGCAGCACCGGCATGCCCTTGCCCTTGAGGCGGAACTGGCGGCCATTCTGCGTGCCTTCGGGCACTTTCACCTTGGTCTGGGTGCCGTCCAGCGTCGTCACCTCGAAGGAGCCGCCAAGGGCCGCCGTCGTCATCGAGATCGGCACCTTGCAATAGAGATCGGCACCATCGCGCTGGAAGAATTCGTGCGGCTTCACCGCCAGGAAAATATAGAGATCGCCCGAGGGCCCGCCGCGCAGGCCGGCCTCGCCCTCATTGGCAAGGCGGATGCGGGTGCCGTCCTCGATGCCGGCCGGAATGTTGACCGACAGCGAACGCTCCTCGGTGACGCGGCCCTGGCCGGCGCATTTCGGGCACGGATCCTTGATCGTCTGGCCGCGGCCCTGGCATTGCGGGCAGGTGCGCTCGATCGAGAAGAAGCCTTGCGTCGCCCGCACCTTGCCATGGCCATGGCACATCGAGCAGGTCACCGGCTGGGTGCCGGGCTTGGCGCCGCTGCCGGAGCATTCCGAGCACGAGATCGAGGCCGGCACACGGATCTGCGCGGTCTTTCCCGCGAAAGCCTCTTCCAGCGAGATTTCCATGTTGTAGCGCAGGTCGGCGCCGCGCTCGCGGCCGCCCGACGAGCGGCGCTGGCGCCCACCCATCATGTCGCCGAAAATATCCTCGAAGATGTCGGCGAAACCGCCGGCGCCAAAGCCCTGCGCCCCGCCATTCATGCCGCCCTGTTCGAAGGCGGCGTGGCCGAAACGGTCATAGGCCGCGCGTTTCTGCGGGTCTTTCAGCGTCTCGTAGGCTTCGTTGATTTCCTTGAACTTGTGCTCGCAGGAGTGATCGCCGGGGTTGCGGTCAGGATGGAACTGCATGGCGAGCTTGCGGAAAGCGCTCTTGAGCTCCTTCTCGTCGGCGCCCTTTTGTACGCCCAGCGTTTCGTAGAAATCAGCTTTCATTTTTTCCCGCTGTCCGGATGCTCAACGTCTTGATGCATTGTTGCGTCGTTTGCCGGCACGTCGCCTCGATTTAGGAGCGGTGCTGCCCCGATGCTAGGGCCGGCGCGAACTTGTCCGTGGTTTTCAGTGATTTTTTCGGCAGGCCCCGCACTTTTTTCAGCGAGGGTTGCAAAAAAGCCCGGCTTTACGCCGGGCTTTCCGCTTTATCTTGCCGTCAAGCGGCTCAGGCCGACTTCTTCTTGTCGTCGTCCTCGTCGATTTCCTCGAAATCGGCATCGACCACGTCGGAGTCCTTGGCGGCATCCGCCTTGGCGTCGGCTTCCGCCGCTTCCTTCTGCGAGGCCTCGTACATGGCCTGGCCGAGCTTCATCGAAGCTTCGGCGAGCGCCTGGCTCTTGGCCTCGATGTCGGCCGCGTCGTCGCCCTCGGCGGCGGTCTTCAGTGCCGCGATGGCATCGGAAATCGCCGTGCGCTCGGCTTCCGAGACCTTGTCGCCATATTCCTTCAGCGACTTCTCGGACGAATGCACCAGCGCCTCGGCCTGGTTACGGGCCTCGACCACGGCGCGCCGCTTCTTGTCGGTCTCGGCATTGGCTTCGGCGTCCTTCACCATCTTCTCGATGTCGGCGTCCGAAAGGCCACCCGAGGCCTGGATGCGGATCTGGTGCTCCTTGCCGGTGCCCTTGTCCTTGGCCGAAACGTTGACGATGCCGTTGGCGTCGATGTCGAAGGTGACCTCGATCTGCGGCACCCCGCGCGGCGCCGGCGGAATGCCGACCAGGTCGAACTGGCCGAGCGCCTTGTTGTCGGCGGCCATTTCACGCTCGCCCTGGAAGACGCGGATGGTCACGGCCGACTGCGAATCTTCAGCGGTCGAGAACACCTGGCTCTTCTTGGTCGGGATCGTCGTGTTGCGCTCGATCAGCCGGGTGAACACGCCGCCCAGCGTCTCGATGCCGAGCGACAGCGGCGTCACGTCGAGCAACAGCACGTCCTTGACGTCGCCCTGCAGCACGCCGGCCTGGATGGCGGCGCCGAGAGCAACGACCTCATCCGGGTTGACGCCCTTGTGCGGCTCCTTGCCGAAGAACTGCTTCACGATCTCCTGGATCTTGGGCATGCGGGTCATGCCGCCGACCAGGACCACTTCGTCGATCTCGCCAGCCTTCAGGCCGGCATCCTTGAGTGCTGCCTTGCACGGGTCGATGGTGCGCTGGACGAGATCCTCGACCAGGCTTTCGAACTTGGCGCGCGTCAGCTTCAGCGTCAGGTGCTTAGGCCCGGTCGCGTCGGCGGTGATGAAGGGCAGGTTGATTTCGGTCTGCGTGGTGGACGACAGCTCGATCTTGGCCTTTTCAGCCGCCTCCTTGAGCCGCTGCAAGGCGAGCTTGTCGTTCTTCAGGTCGATGCCCTGTTCCTTCTTGAACTCGGCCGCCAGATACTCGACCAGGCGCATGTCGAAATCCTCGCCGCCGAGGAAGGTGTCGCCATTGGTCGACTTCACCTCGAACACGCCGTCGCCGATTTCGAGCACCGAAATGTCGAACGTGCCGCCGCCAAGGTCATAGACGGCAATGGTCTTGCCATCCTTCTTGTCGAGGCCGTAGGCGAGCGCGGCGGCCGTCGGCTCGTTGATGATGCGCAGCACTTCGAGGCCGGCGATCTTGCCGGCGTCCTTGGTGGCCTGGCGCTGGGCGTCGTTGAAATAGGCCGGAACGGTGATGACCGCCTTCTCGACCTTCTCGCCGAGATAGGCTTCCGCCGTTTCCTTCATCTTCTGCAGGATCATGGCCGAGATCTGGCTGGGCGACTGCTTCTTGCCGCCGGCTTCGACCCAGGCATCACCATTGTCGCCCTTGACGATCTTGTAGGGGACAAGCTTCTTGTCCTTTTCCGTCACCGGATCGTCATAGCGGCGGCCGATCAGGCGCTTGACCGCGAAGATGGTGTTTTCAGGATTGGTGACCGCCTGGCGCTTGGCCGGCTGGCCGACCAGACGTTCGCCGTCGCCCGAGATGGCGACGATGGAAGGCGTCGTGCGCGCGCCTTCCGCATTCTCGATAACCTTGGGCTCCTTGCCATCCATGATGGCGATGCAGGAATTGGTGGTTCCGAGATCGATACCGATTACTTTTGCCATTTTTCTAGTCTCTCCGCTAAGCAGGCTTTCAGGACCCGTGAAGGCGTTCCGACGAAAGCCCCTGTTCACAAGAAATCCCGTCCGGCCACCGGAGTTCCGGCGTCGGACGGCTTGGCGCGTATATAAGAACACGCGACAGCGGGCGCAAGCATTCTGCGCAAGGCTTCCATGAACCTTTCCACCTCCGTCCGCGACAGAGGTCAAGGTGCCGCATGGTGCGGCCCGGAAAGGAAGCCCCCATGACCAGCAACCCAGAGACTCCCAGGTCTCCGGGAACAACAGGAACTCGGCGCGACCACCGCCTTCGGGACGGGGTCGATGCGCTGGGCTTCCTGCTGATTCCGTTGACCCTGCGTAAGAGCAGGCGTATCGTGACAATGAGGAAAGCAGACAATTCGAGCAGGGAAGAACGAGCCGGACCGCCGCGCCTTGCCCTGGTTCGCGCGGCACAGCCGGAGGCTCCTCCCGCAGACTTCGGGGGGAGTTCCATGTCTTGCGATCACGGCCCGTTCGTGCCTTCTCGCGCCAGCCGTTTGCACCGCCTGATCAAGGCAACCGGCGGACTTCTTGTGATTGCCCTGACCGCCGGCCTTTGGCTTGGCGGCGTCGCCCGGGCGCAGGACACCCAGATCATCTATCCCGGCTCGATGGCGGTCACCGGATTTTCCGGCACCGTCATTCCGAACTTCGACGCAGGCCTGCCGCCCGGCGTCGATCCGGTCGACGAAACCTTCATCGACACCACGCGCGCCACCTTGCGCGTTTTCGACGTTTCGCATCTCGGCGGGCCGGCCTCGGGCCAGCTCGTCTTCACGCCGCCGCCCTTCGAGGTGACGGCCGGCCAGATCGGCCAGGTTTTCGGCCTCACCTATGATGACGGCGTGCGCGACGGGGTTCCGTCGGGCGTTCCCAATCTTTACGCCGCCGCAACCTCGCTGCACGGCATCCGCATCGTCACGCCGGACGCCGACAGTGACGGCAGGCCGGAGCGGCAGCGCCGCGGCACGGCAGGCGCCACTTTCATGGATGGCCAGTTCGGCACCGAAAACGGCGGCGGCCCGGGCACCATCTGGAAGATCGACGGCATCACCGGCCAGGTCGCCAAATTCGCCGACATCGACACCGACAGCGGTCCCGGCATCGGCAATCTCACCTTCGATCCCAACCACCGCCAGTTCTTCGCCTCGGATCTCGACACCGGCCTGATCCATCGCATCGACGCCACCGGCAGATTGATCGACACGTTCGATCATGGCGTCGCCGGGCGCCCGGCGCATGGCCTGGCTCCCGTCGCCGACGATGCCGCGGTGATGGACATTCAGGGTGCCGCCTTCGACACGGAAGACCCCGAGACCTGGGGCTACACCCAGGACGAGCGCCGCGTTTGGGCCGTCTCCTACCATGGCGGCCGGCTCTACTATTCGGTCGGCGAAAAGTCGGAAATCTGGTCGGTGGGCATTGCCCGCGACGGCGGCTTTGCCGGCGACCCGCGCTGGGAACTGACGGTCAAGGCCGACAAGGACTACGCCGTCACCGATATCGCCTTCGACAACAGCGGCTTCAT
This sequence comes from Mesorhizobium sp. WSM4310, assembly GCF_007003935.1. NCBI lineage: Bacteria > Pseudomonadati > Pseudomonadota > Alphaproteobacteria > Hyphomicrobiales > Phyllobacteriaceae > Mesorhizobium > Mesorhizobium sp. WSM4310. The sequence goes on along the minus strand of NZ_VFTA01000019.1, from coordinate 27,312 downwards.
GTATCTCGCCCAGCGCGGCCCGGTCGAAAACCGCTATGATTACAGCCAGTTCGCCGATTCCGGCAAAGGCGAGGTCATCCGCTACTGGCACGAGAATCCGGACGATCCGGCAACGGAATCGGTCTGGGTGGAAGTGCCGCAGGAATATGCGGTCGGCTTCCCGCAAGGCAACCGGCAGTCGGCCGGCGGCCTCGACCTGCAATATGGCTATGACGCCGACGGCAATCTCGACACCTCGGTGTGCACGCAGACGCTGGTCAACACCGGCGACAAATTGCGCGACAATCCGACGCTTGCCGAGCAGCTCTCAGCCGGCGGGCCGCTCGCCGTGCATGGCGTGCAGATCACGCCCAAGGTCAAGCCGGCCAACGTGCCGCCCTTCGGTTCCTGGTTCGTCGATTTCGACGGCTATTTCGAAGATCCCGAGGTGGAAGGCCATGTCGGCGACGTCGCCGTCTGGCACCCCTGCGAGGGCCGCGCCGGCTATTATGAAGAAATCCCGGGCGGCTATCTGCCACCCTTCTACCCGCCGGACTTCCCACCGCCCGGCAACCTGCCTCCCTGTCTCGATGTCGAGGACGTCCAGTATTACTGCACGCCTTCGGGCCTCGAGGCCGATCTCTATCTCCATGACCATGCCGGCTTCGGCGGCGATTCGATCAAGGCCCAGTCCAGGACGCCAGGCGTCGCGGTGACCTCACCCATGTCGCATGCGCCCGGCACGCCTTACACGATCGGCATCACCGGCCACTATCCGGGCGACAGAGTGGATGTTGGACTATGCTTCTACAGGAAGTCCGACAAGGACAAGGGTGGCTACTACCCTTGCTGCAAGATGACCTTGCCGCTCCGCACCCCAGCCGTCAGCTGCGAACGTTGAGGAGGGGAAGATGAACAATCTCGCACTCTCCCCGTTCGCGCAAAACCACTCAACCGTCATGGAGACGATCATGAAACCCCTGTCATATGCCAGGCGCGGCGCGCGCTGGCTGATGGCGGCCGGTATCGCGGTCGCCATGCTCACCCCGGTGCACGGCTTCGCTGAAGACCTTGCTCCGGCCGGTCAACTCGAAACCGTCAGTCCGGAGCCACGGCTCGAACTCGACAATCCCCGGGTGATCAATCCGGAGCCCGGCCGGATCGTGCCCTTCTTCACCAAGAAAGGCGGCCAGCGAAGCTGCGACTATGTCGAATATTTCCTGAGCTTCGGCCTGCGCGGCGATCCGAAAGGCTTCGACAATCCGAGCCTCGCCGCCTTGCTGAAAGCCGCAAGGATCGACTTCAAGGACCAGCTGCCGCACGGACTGTCGATCGTCAACGTGCAGGTCGCCGGCGACGGCACGGACGCTTCTGGCGGACCGCTGCCGGCGGCCGTCATCAGCAATTCGGCCGGACCCGACGATACCGCCGATGTTTCCGATTTCCGGATTTCCGCCTCCGACCTCGACGGGTCAGGCGCCGTGAACGAACGCATCATCACCTTCCGGATCACCGCCAAGATAGACCATGCGGCGTTTCCTGCGCCGACGACGGTCGACAACCAGGGCCAGATCAGAGTGAGCCTGAGGGGCGGCCCGGCGACCGTCATCCCGTCGCAGGATCCGGGCAAGCCGGACGACGGCGACTATAAGACCGGTGTGAAGACCTCGATCAAGATCGACGTCACCAAATGCAACCCGCCGCCGCCACCTCCCGGCAAGGAATGCTTCAAGGTGGAACGCGGCACCGTCGATTGCGTGCCCGGCGGCGGCGCCTTCATCTACCACATGCCGGTCGGCCCGGAGATGGGCGGCAAATGGGTGCAGGTTTCGACGACGACGCCCGGCATCACCATCATCCCTGACACCCAGCTGGTGCCTCCAGGCGGCGGCGTGCTGAACTGGAAGATCGTCGGCGCATCGCCCGGCGACGTCATCCACGTCATCGTCACCGGCATCGAGACCTATGCCGGGCCGAAGGAAGGCTGGGGCCTGTGCTGCACGCAGACCATCGACATCGTCATCCCGCGCGACGTCAGATGCCCGCCTGAAAAGCAGCCGGACCTCAAGGTCGAGAAACGCGCCGACGTGCCACGTTGCACGATGGCCGGCGGCTGTGACTTCACCATCCGGGTCACCAATGTCGGCACCGCACCCTACAACGGCAAGATCGTGCTCGACGAGGTGACGCTGCCGGCCGGCTCGACGCTGAGTTCGGGGCCCAATCCGCCCTGGGTCTGCGTGCCCGGCACCACCCCGATGACGTGCACCTATCCGGTGACCACGCTCAACCCGGGGGCCTTTGTCGACCTCAAGCTCGGCTTCAAGCCGGCCGGGGGCTGGCAAGGCAGTGCACTGCGCAACTGCGCGACCTACAACTATGCCGCCAGCGGCAAGCCGTTGTTCGGCAGCCAGTCGAACGACCGTGGCTGCGCCTCGATCCCGATCTGCCGCCGTGGCGATCGTGACCGCGACTGCCAGCCGCCGGTCCAGAAGAAGGTCGACCTGATCCTGAAGAAGCGGGCCCGTACCGAAATCTGCACGCCGGACGGCGTCTGCACCTTCGTGATCGACATCATCAACAACGGAACATCGACCTATAACGGGCCGTTGACGGTGATCGACAACTATCCCAGCGGCGCGCCGAGCTCCTCGACCTTCGGGCCGAGCCCGCCCTGGACATGCGGTCGGAACGGCCCCGGCCAGTTCCGCTGCGACAATGCCGGCATCTCGCTGCCCGCGGGCGCCTCGACGCCGATCTTCGTCAAGGCGGTCATGCCGGCCGGCTACCAGTCGGATACGGTCGAGAACTGTGCCGCGGTGAAGGCCATTCCCGGTGAGGTCGACCTCACCAACAACAAGGCCTGCGCCAAGGAACGCATCCGTCGTCCCAATGGCGGCAAGCCTGGCCTGCGTATCACCAAGGTGTGCAACGGCTCGCTGGCCGGTGCCGCGCTCGTCTCTTGCCGCATCACCGTCTCCAACGCCGGCACGGCCGCCCCCACCGGTCCTGTGCGGGTCAACGATGCCGCCACGCTGGTGTCGGGCGGGGCGCCGGTCCAGATCCAGACCGTCACCCCCGACGGCGCGGAATGGGCGTGCGGACCGCTTCCGGCCAACACGCTGTCGTGCCAGATTCCCGGCGCCGTCATGACGCCCGGAACCAGCAGGCACTTCGACGTCACCGTCTCGGCCAATGGCGAGTTCGAGAACTGCGCGCGCGGCTCCTATGGTCCGGCGCCTGGCGACGACATCGTCTATCCGATCGGCCAGGCCTGCGCCAAGGGTGGCGGCTCCTCGACCATCCGTGTCGAGAAGACCGGCGACCGCGAATGCCGGCTCGGCCAGCCCTGCTCGTTCGACATCACCATCACCAATGACGGGACGAGTCCCTTCTCCGGTCCGGTTCGCATCGGCGATGCGATCGGCGTGGAGGGTCTCGGCCGGCTGGACGGCGTTGCGATCACCTCGATCGACCCGCCCTTCGGCTGCTCGCCCGAACCGGCGACCCTGCCTCTGTCCTGTATTGCCAACTTGACGCTCGGCGCCGGCGAGAGCCAGTCGCATCACGTCACCGTGGTCATTCCCGACGACGGGCGTCTGGCCAATTTGCAGGGCAACGTCAATGGCCAGAACTGCGTTGGCGTCCTGTCTCCCGATACACGGGTGCAGGGCGGCGGCGATGTGCTGTCCAAGGATGCGGCCAATGTGCAGGGCGATCGCGGCAAGGCCTATGCGTGCCATCCCTTCAACATCACCCATGAGGTGAAGAAGGAATGCTCGCCGGGCTTCGTCATGAACGATGCCGGCCGCTGCGTCTGCCCGGAAGGCACCACCTTCCGCAACGGCCAGTGCACCGGCGGCGGCACCAACATTCTGCCGACGCCACCGCCGAAGCGCTGCGTGCTGCTCGAAGGCCAGATCCGCACCGAGGACGGGCACTGCATCTGCCCGCGCGGCACGGCGCTGGAGAACGGCACGTGCGTCAGGACCGACAGGCCCGAACAGTGCACCATCCGCGGCCAAATCCACAATGCCGATGGCGATTGCGTCTGCCCGCAAGGGACCGAGGTGCGCAACGGCGCCTGCCGCCCGGTGCGGCCAAAGCCTGAGGAGTGCCGCATCCCCGGCCAGATCCGCAATGGCGATGGCGACTGCGTCTGCCCGCAAGGGACCGAGGTGCGCAACGGCGCCTGCCGTCCGGTGCGGCCGAAGCCTGAGCAGTGCCGCATCCCCGGACAGATCCGCAATGGCGATGGCGATTGCGTCTGTCCACAGGGCACCGAGGTGCGCAATGGGGCCTGCCGGCCGGTCCGGCCGAAGCCCGAGCAGTGCGCTATCCGCGGCCAGGTGCACGATGCCAATGGCGATTGCGTCTGCCCGCGTGGGACCGAGGTGATCGACGGCGCGTGCCGGCGCAAGCAGCCGCAACTGGAGCAATGCGACATACGCGGCCAGGTCCACAACAAGCGCGGCGAGTGTGTCTGTCCGCGCGGCACCGAGGTGATCGACGGCGCATGCCGCAGGCCCAGGCAGCAGACGGAGTGCGCGCCGGGCACGCAGATGATCAATGGCCAGTGCCAGCCGATCTTCAAGCGGCGCTGCCCGGAAGGCACGATTGGACGGTATCCGAACTGCCGGCCGATCCGGGGACAACCATCGCTGGAGATCAACCCGGGATTGCTGCTGCAGCAAGTGCTGCCACGGCGTCAGCCGCAGGTCGACCAGCAGCAGGATCCAAACAGAATCCTGAAGCTCCAGCAGCAGTAACCAGCTGCTCGACACCAGACCAGAAACCCGCCGGAGCGATCCGGCGGGTTCTTTTTTGATCCTTGGCAATCCTGCCGCGCCATACGCTGCAGGCGGCGCCCGTACCTGCGCCCTCGACAAGTCATCTGGAGCGCATTAGGCAGTCGGTTCAGAGCCCGATGAAAAAGGACGCTTGGAAAGGCCGCAGGATGAGCAGAAAGACCTTGATCGCACCGTCGGTGCTGGCTTCGGACTTTTCGAGGCTCGGCGACGAGGTCGAAGCCGTCGCGGCGGCAGGCGCCGACTGGATCCATCTCGATGTCATGGATGGCCATTTCGTCCCCAACATCACCTTCGGCCCGCCCGTCATCAAGGCGATCCGCAACCGCACCAAGGCCTTCTTCGACTGCCATCTGATGATTGCGCCGGCCGATCCCTACCTCGCCGCTTTCGCCGAAGCCGGCTGCGACGGCATGACCGTGCATGCCGAGGCCGGGCCGCATCTCGACCGCTCGTTGCAGACCATCAGGAATCTCGGCAAGAAGGCCGGTGTATCGCTCAATCCGGCGACGCCGGAAACGATGATCGAATATGTGCTCGACCGGCTCGACCTGATCCTGATCATGACCGTCAATCCGGGTTTCGGCGGCCAGGCCTTCATCCCGGGGATCGTCGACAAGGTGAGAAGGGTCAAGGCGCTGATCGGCGACCGGCCGATCCGCATCGAGATCGACGGCGGCGTTTCGCCCGAAACAGCCCCCCTGGTCACGGCAGCCGGCGCCGATGTGCTGGTGGCGGGCGCGGCCATCTTCAAGGGCGGCAGCATCGAAGCCTACCGCGCCAACATCGAGGCGATCAGGACAGCGGCCGACAAGGCCGCCGGCTAAGGATTCGTGCGGGCCGCCTTGTGCATCCATGCGCCGAGTGTCGAGCCCGGACAAGGCTGATTCGGCCGCCCGATCCGGCATCTTTGCGCGCGGCAGAAAAGACGCTCGCACGAGCACACGAAGAACAGATGATTCTGCGTGCATACGAAACACGTTAAGTTTCCGCTGGTTGTGGAGATGAGCGAGTTTGCCCGACCCGCCAGCGGTTTGGGGTATATTTCTTTGTGCTAAAGTACAATAACGCGATCTTCTGCTTGAGCGCCCGACGGCAGAGGCTGTATAATACATGTACGGAGAGGGACGTTTTTCGGACTCGAATTGCCCAGGCCAGAAATTGGGACGAGGAGTCGCTTTGACGTACGGAGCTGCCAATCTGAACGACGACGGCACAGGATCCAAGAGCACGCTTGCCAGCACCGTCTATCATCAACTGCGGGAGGATCTGCTCAGCGGCGCTCTTGAAACCGAAAGCAAGCTGCGGGTCGAGTGGGTTGTTTCCAAATATGGCGCCGGCGCTTCCCCGGTTCGCGAAGCTCTCAATCGTCTTGCCTCCGAAGGACTTCTTGGTCGCCACGACCAGCGTGGCTTTTTCATCATGCCGGTCAGTGCGGCGGAGCTCGAGGAGCTGACGCGCACCCGCTGCTGGCTCGAGGAGCGGGCGCTGCGCGAATCCATCGACCATCGCACCGCCGAATGGGAGGAACAGCTGGTGCTGGCGCTGCATCGCCTGGGCCGCGCCTCACGTCTTTCGCTGCAAAATGCCACGTCGCTCGATTCCGATTGGGAGAAACTGCACCGCACCTTCCATCGGGTGCTGATTTCGGCCTGCCGGTCGCACTGGCTGGTGGGTTTCTGCGATCAGCTTTCCGATCACGCCTACCGCTACCGGCAAATGGCCAATGACGGCGAAAGCATCCCGCGCGACGATTTCGCCGAACACCGGCTGATCGCCGAATGCGCACTGGACGGCAATGCCGACGGCGCGGTCAAGGCCTTGATCGAGCACTACCAGCTGACCGCTTCCATATGCATGGAGCGTTTCAAGCAAGGCGAAGTCTCAAAGGTCGCCGCCTCGGCCGCACGCGCCCGGCCGTAACGATCTTTTCCCTTGGCGCCTTGTCGCGATCCTTAGCCACCTTTCGGCGGACGTGACGTGCTGGACCGCCGTTTGCGGCCTTGACGGCATGGCCGGGAAACGCGAACTCTTCGCCGCCGACTCATGTCGCCCCAGAGGCACTGCCGGCGTCGCCATTGCCGTCACCGCAGGAAGACTTCATGAGCAATCATCTGTTCGACGCGTTCCGGTCCCGGATGCCGGCGCCCGGGCATCTGTTGATGGAAACCGATGACGGGCGCGCGCTCGGCTATGGCGACATGCTGGCGCGGTCGGCGCAGCTCGCGCATGCGCTCCTGCAGTTGGATGTCGAGCCCGGCGACCGGGTCGCCGTGCAGGTCGAGAAGAGCCCGGAAGCGCTGCTGCTCTATCTCGCCTGCGTGCGCGCCGGCGCCGTCTTCCTGCCGCTCAACACCGCCTACACGCTGACCGAGCTCGACTATTTCTTCTCGGATGCAGCGCCGCGCGTCATCGTCTGCGATCCGGCAAAGGCGGCCGATATCGGCCGCATGGTCGAGCCATCCGGCGCCGTCGTCGTCACGCTCGACCGCTATGGCCGGGGATCGCTGGCGGACCAGGCCTCGCATCTGCCGTCGGATTTTCACGATGTGGTGCGCGGGCCGGATGATCTCGCGGCAATCCTCTACACGTCGGGAACGACAGGCCGCTCGAAAGGCGCCATGCTCAGCCACGAAAACCTGGCCTCGAATGCGCGGGTGCTGGTCGAGCAATGGCGCTTCACGTCGGGCGATGTGCTGATCCACGCTTTGCCGATCTTCCACACCCATGGCCTGTTCGTCGCCACCAATGTCGTCCTGATGGCGGGCGCCTCGATGCTGTTCGAACAGAAATTCGATCCGGCCCGCATCGTCGCGCTACTGTCGCGCGCCACCGCGCTGATGGGCGTGCCGACCTTCTATGTGCGGCTGCTGCAGCAGGATGGACTGGACCGACAGGCGACGAAGACCATCCGGCTGTTCGTATCCGGTTCGGCGCCGCTGCTGGCCGACACGCACAAGGCCTGGCGCGAACGCACCGGCCACGCCATCCTCGAACGCTACGGCATGACCGAGACCAACATGAACACCTCGAACCCCTATGAGGGCGAACGGCGCGCCGGCACGGTCGGCTTCCCCTTGCCTGGCGTGTCGCTGCGCATCGCCGACCCGGACAGCGGCAAGCCGCTGGCCCAAGGCGAGGTCGGCATGATCGAGGTCAAGGGTCCGAACGTTTTTGGCGGCTACTGGCGCATGCCGGAAAAGACCAAGGCGGAATTCCGCGCCGACGGTTTCTTCATCACCGGCGATCTCGGCATGATCGACACCGACGGCTATGTCCATATCGTCGGCCGTGGCAAGGACCTGATCATTTCGGGCGGCTTCAACATCTATCCGAAGGAACTGGAAAGCGAGATCGACGCGCTTGACGGCGTGAGCGAGAGCGCCGTCATCGGCGTCGCCCATCCGGATTTCGGCGAAGGCGTCACCGCGGTCGTCGTGCGGGCGCCGGGGGCGGCGATCAGCGGAGCCGAAATCCTCGGCGCCATCGCCGAGCGCCTGGCCAGGTACAAGCACCCGAAGCAGGTGATCTTCGTCGACGAATTGCCGCGCAACACGATGGGCAAGGTCCAGAAGAATCTTCTGCGCGACGCCTACAAGGATCTCTACACGTCCTAGAGCGTTTCACCGTTTCATGGAAACGGCGAACCGCTCTAACTCTTTGTTTTGACGCAATTCCGGACGGAAAACCGCTCACACTTTTCCTGGAATTGCTCTAGGTAGTGGGGGGCCCCGTTACTTCGTCTTACGCGGCTTTTCGGTCCTCGTGCCGGAGCCCCACAAGGCGCGCTGAAATAGGCCGCGTTTGCGGTTGCGCGGCACGAGGTCGATATCCCCGACCAGTTTCGCGCCGCCCTTACGCCGCTCCAGCGTGATCTTGCGGGTGTGGAACGCTTCCAGTTCGGCGCGATGCGCCACGCTGACGATGGTCACCTCTGGCAGTTCGCGGATCACCGTTTGCATCATCTGGTCCTGGCTCTTTTCGTCCAGCGCCGACGTCGCCTCGTCCAGCACGACGATGTCGGGGCGATGCAGCAAAAGGCGCGCGAAGGCGACACGCTGTTTTTCGCCGCCCGACAGCGTCTGGTCCCAGGGCGCTTCCTCCTTGATCCGGTCGGCGAGGTAGCCGAGGCCGACCTTGTCGAGGGCGGCCTTGATCTGGTCGAGCTTCCACTTGTTGGGGGCCGCTGGGTAGGCGACCACCCGGCGCAGTGTGCCCGAAGGGACGTAGGGCCGCTGCGGCAGCATGAACAACCGCTTGTCGGGATGGAAATCGACGCTGCCGCTTCCCCACGGCCACAGACCGGCGAGCGCCCGCACCAGCGTTGACTTGCCCGAGCCGGATTCGCCTGAAACCAGCACCCGTTCGCCCGATTCGACGGCGACCTCCGTCTCCTTGACCACAGACGTGCCGTCGTCGAGCGTCACGCAGAGCTCGTTGAGGGAAAGCATCGTATCGCCCTTGGTCTCGCCGTGCTGGATGCGCCCGAGCTCGTCGCTCTGCTCGGCGCGCTCCAGCCCGTCGAGCGACATCATCAGCGAGGCGATGCGGCGCGCGGAGGCGTTCCAGTCGGCGAGGCGCGGATAATTGTCGACCAGCCAGCCGAAAGCGCCCTGCACGATGGCGAAGGCGGAGGCCGCCTGCATGACCTGGCCGAGCGACATCGAGCCTTCAAGGAACTTTGGAGCACAGAGCAAGACCGGCACGACGGGTGCGAATAGGCTCGAGCCCTGCGAGACCAGGGCCGTGCGCATATGCTGGCCGGTCAGTTGCGCCCATCGCTTCAGCACGCCGCCGAAGGTCCTGTCGATGCCGCTGCGTTCCTCCTCCTCGCCGCCGAGCAAGGCGATGCTCTCGCCGTTTTCGCGCACGCGCGTCAGCACGTAGCGGAATTCGGCTTCCGTCTGGTTCTTCTCTTCGGACAGCCGCACGAAATCGCGGCCGATGACGAACATCGAGGTGGAGGTGATCGCGGCATAGATCACCGCCGTGACGACGAGGAAGCCGGGCACGGTGAAGGTCGAGCCTCCCAGGGTGAAGCTCAAGGCCCCGCCAATCGTCCACAGCACCACGATGAAGGTCGACGCCGACAGGGTGGCAACGATCACGCCGGCGACGAAATCGACCGGCGCCTCGGTGGCGACGCGCAGATCTTCCGAGAGGCGGGCCTCGGGGTTCTGGTGGTCGCCCTGCACGAGATTCAGCTGGTAATAGCGGCCGTTGGCGAGCCAACGCGCTATCACCGAGGCGGTCAGCCAGGAGCGCCAGCGGCGCTGCATGGTCATGCGCAGATAGACCTGCGCGACGACAAGGCTGATGCTGCCAAGCACGACAGGCACGAACACCGCGCTCAGGAAATAGACGGTGTGGGCGTCGCGCTTCTCGATGGCGTCGAAGATCGAGCGGTTCCAGACGTTGATCCCGTACTGGAAGCCGAGATTGACGACGATCAGGACCAGCAGTCCGACCGTCAACGGCCAGCCGAGCTTGTCGCCGTGCCGCCCCCAATAGCCGCGTCCGCTGATCCAGAACCGCTTCAGCAGGTACTTCTTGCGCGCCTCCTCTGCCTGCTTGGGCGTCAGTTCGGGATCGGGTTCGACGGCTTCCGGCGGCGGAGCTTCGCTGGCAGTCCCGGACGCGGCCGCTTCGACGGTCGACATCCTCTTGTTGCGTGGCTTCTTTTCGCGCGGCTCCTCGGCGCGCGAGCGATCGTCACGCTGCCGTCGCGGCTTGGGGGCGCCGCGCGGTTTGATGCCGTCGGCCGGTCTGGATCTGGGTTTCGCCTCGGACATACGCCCCGACAACGAGCTCGAAATCAAAAGGTTTCATGATGGCCGCTTGAGATGACAAATTCCTGACCGCGCCCGTTATCGCGGGTGCAGCAGTTCGACGACATGGTCGGCGATGGCCAGGCTTGCCGTCAGGCCGGGGCTCTCAATGCCGAACAGATTGACGATCCGCCCGGCGCCATGATCGGCCGGACCCTGGATGATGAAATCGGCGGCAGGCTGGCCGGGGCCAGACAATTTCGGCCTGACGCCGGCATAGGCCGGTAGCAGGGCGCCCTCGGCAAGGTCGGGCCAATAGCGCCGGATCGCTTCGTAGAAGACGGCGCTTCGGCCGGGGTCGACCGTATAATCCACACGGTCGATCCATTCGACATCGGGCCCGAAGCGCGCACCGCCGCCAAGGTCGAGCGTCAGATGGACGCCGAGGCCGCCGTCGACCGGAACCGGATAGATCAGCCGCGAAAACGGCGAGCGGCCGGGAAGCGCGAAATAATTCCCGCGCGCCAGCCACTGCCGGGGGATGAAATCCTCGGGGAAACCGTCGATCCGGGCGGCCAGGGCCTGGGCCTCGAGGCCCGCGGCATTGATGAAGGCAGCCGCTTCCAGGGCGAAGGTCTCGCCATTGGCATCGCGCGTGTCGATCCGGATCCCGCCGGTCCCGATCGTCGCTCCGGCAACGGTGGTCAGGAAAGCCAAGGACGCACCGGCGGCTTCGGCCTCGCCGCGCAGCGACAGCATCAGCGCATGGCTGTCGACAATGCCCGTCGATGGCGACAGGAGCGCGCCCGCGCATGTCAGTGCAGGTTCCAGGTTTTCGGCTTCGTCACGCGTCAGGAACTGCAGGTCGTCGACCCCGCAGCATCGCGCATTGGCCTCGATCTTCCGCAATCCGTCGGTCTGGCTTGGCTCGCTGGCGACGATCAGCTTGGCGGTACGCTTATGGGCGATGTCGTGCTCGGCGCAGTAGGCGTAGAGACGCCGGCGCCCTTCGACGCAGAGCCGGGCCTTCAGGCTTCCCGGCGCATAATGGAGCCCGGCATGGATGACTTCGGAATTGCGTGAACTGGTGACGGTGCCGATCGCATCCGCCTGCTCGACCACCACCACCTCGCGGCCCGACACGGCAAGCGCCCTGGCGATGGCAAGCCCGACGACGCCTGCTCCGGCGACGACACAATCGATTGTCTGCATGGCCCGCCTTCAGCGTGAAGCGCCGGCCTCGAACACCTTGTCGCCGCCGATCCAGACGCTTCCTATGCCAAGATCGTCCGACAGCGCAACGATGTCGGCCGCCGTGCCGTTGGCCAGGCGGCCAAGCCGGTGCGATTGGCCTATCGCCTGCGCCGGATAGAGCGAAGCCATGCGCAAGGCCTCGGACAGATCGACACCGACGACATCGTGCATGAACCGCACAGCCGAGATCATGTCGAGATCGGCGCCGGCCAGCGTGCCGTCGGCAAGTCGGAGGCTCCCGTCCTTGCGGTAGATGGTGCGGCCGTTGAGCGTGAACGAGGTCATGTCGGTGCCGATCGTCGCCATCGCATCGGTGACCAGCACGATCTTGCCCGGCCCCCGTTTGGCGTCGAGCGCGATCCGGATGGTTGCCGGATGAACGTGGATGCCGTCGGCGATCAGCCCGGCTGACAATGTGCCGATGCTGACGGCCGCGCCGACGAGGCCGGGCTCTCGGTTGCCGATCTGGCTCATCGCGTTGAACAGATGCGTGACCACGCCGGCACCGGCCTCGGCAAAGGCTTTTGCCGTGGCATAACCCGTGTCGGAATGGCCGAGGCTGACGATGATGCCGGCCTTGACCAAGGCCGCAACGCGCGCCGGATCGACGGATTCCGGCGCGATCGTGGTGAGCAGCACCGGTAGTTTCGGCCGCGCCGCGATCAGCATTGCCTGGTCGGCATCCGTCATCGGCCGGATCAGCGCCGGGTCATGCGCGCCCTTGCGCGCGATCGACAGATGCGGGCCTTCGAGATGAAGGCCGAGGAATCCCGGCACCTTTTGTCGAGCGGCGGCCGCGCCGGCGGCGATGGCGGAAGCGGTGATCGCGGGCGTGTCGGTGATCAGCGTCGGCAAGAGCGCCGTCGTGCCGAAGGGCGCATGCGCCCGGCAGATGGTCTCGATCGAGGCCACATCGGGATGGTCGTTGAGCATGACGCCGCCGCCGCCATTGACCTGGATGTCGACGAAGCCCGGCACCAGCATGCCGCCGCCGGCGTCGACGGCACGGATATCCGAGGGAATGGCGCCCGAGGGTAAGATCGCCTCGACCAGGCCGTCGCGCACGACTAGGGCGTGGCCTTCATGCCAGTCGTCACCGTCGAAAATTCGGGCGCCAGTCAGGGCAAAACGGTCGCTCATACGGTCTCCGTCACCTTGCGAAGATTGCGCGGCGTGTCCGGGTCGAGGCCGCGATGGCGCGCGAAGGCCTCGACGAACACGTAGAACGAAACGATCAGCGTCAGCGGATCGGTCAGCGGGTGACCGGTGGCGACATGCGGCAGGCGCGTCGCGCGGTTGGCGAGCGTTGAGGTGACGAACACCGGCGCTCCCTTGGCCGCCAGGCCGTCGGCTGCTTCGGCGACGGACGGTTCGGACGCATCGCGCGCGGCCAGCGCCAGCACCGGGAAGTCGGGGCCGATCAGCGCCAGCGGGCCATGCATGACTTCGGCCGCGCTATAGGCCTCGGCATGCATGCCGCAGGTTTCCTTGAACTTCAGCGCCGCCTCGTTGGCCATCGCCGCCGACGGGCCGCGGCCAAGGATGAACAGCGATTTCTGCTTCTCGATGGTTTCGGCCAGCACGCTCATCCAGTCGCAGGCGATCGCCTTGCCGAAATGCTCGGGCAAGCGGGCCAGCGCTGCCAGAAGCGCTTCGTCGCCGGTGGAATGCGCCATCAAGGCGAGACCGGCGACGGCGGAATTGACGAAAGTCTTGGTCGCGGCGACGCTGCGCTCGGGTCCGGCAAGAATGTCGATCGAATAGTCGCAGGCGCGCGCCAGCGGCGAGTCGGCGGTGTTGGTGACGGCGATGGTCAGCGCGCCGCCGGCGCGTGCGGTTTCAGCCATGGCGACGATGTCGGGGCTCTTGCCCGACTGCGAGATCGCCAGACACGCCGAGCCGTCGAGCCTCAGCTTGCGGCCATAGATCGAGGCGATGGACGGACCGACCGAAGCGACGGCAAGGCCCGCCGTCAGCTCCACGGCATATTTCATGAAGGTCGCGGCATGGTCGGACGAACCGCGCGCCACGGTGACGACGAAATGCGGGTCGCGCTCCTTGATACCGCGCCCGGCCTCGGCGAGCACGGCGCCGGAGCCGTCGAGCAGGCGGGCGACGGCCTCGGGGATCTCCTCGATCTCGCGCTGCATATGGGTGATGTTGGAGATCATGGTCGGCCCTCTTCGCTCGGCCCTGTCAGCCGCAGTTCGGCGACGAAATCATAGGCGTCGCCCCGGTAGATGGAGCGGGTGAATTCGATCACCTTGCCGCTCGCCAGATAGGAGATGCGTTCGATGTGCAGGCCGGCGATACCCGGCGGTACCTCGAGCAGGCGCGCATCGCTGTCGCCGAGATTGGCGGCCGAGATGCGCTGCACCGCCCGCACCGGCCGGTTGCCGGTCAATTCCAGCGCGGCATAGAGCGAAGAGCCGATACCCGCCGGGTCGGGCAGCACGCTGGCCGACAGCGAGGCGCGTTCGATCGCCAGCGGCGTGTCGTTGGCGATGCGCAGGCGCGCCACGCGCGCCACCAGCTCGCTCGACGACAGGCCAAGCACCATCATCTCGTCGGGCGAGGGCGCATAGAGGCCGCGGTCCAGCCATGCCGAACGCACCGCCATGCCGCGCCGCGCCATGTCTTCGGTAAACGAGGTCAGCCGCGACAGCGATTGCTCGACGCGTTCCATGCGCGGCGCCACGAAAGTGCCGGAGCCGTGGCGCTGCACGAGAATGCCGCCCTTGACCAGGTCCTGCACCGCCTTGCGCACGGTGACGCGCGAAATATCGGCCTTGGTGGCGATATCGCGCTCGGAGGGCAGCGCATCGCCAGGCCCGATCAGGCCACGGTTGACGGCGTCCTCAATGCTCTTGCGCAGCTGCAGATAGAGCGGCGCGCCGCTTTGCGCGGATTGCCTCAGCGTGGCGAAGATCTGGTCGGCGGCGTCGCTCATCGCGCCGCCTCCACCGGTTTGGCGAAAAGCCGGACCGCCATCTGCACCGCGCCGCCCAGCGCGTCGTCGAGCGGCGGCTTGAGCAGTGCGCGGTAGCGCGCCGACAGGCGCGGCGCATAAAGCGGCGCCAGCCCGCCAAGCAGGCAAAGCGGCGCGTCATCCGAAAGGTCGAGTGCGCCCAGCGAGGCCTCGACATCGCCGACCGCCTTGTCGACGATCCAGTTGGCGACGGCATCGCCCTTTTGCGCATGCTCGAACACTTTGGGCGCGAAGCCGCCGAAATCGCCGGGCTTGGCGTTGGTGGTGAATTCGACCACGTCCTCGGGATTGTTGCGGAAGATCGCCATCATGGCGTCGGTCAGCGGCGAGCGTGCGCGCACGCCGTCATGGGCAAGCAGCGTTTGCTCCAGCAGGTCGCGGCCGATGCGGGCGCCGCTGCCCTGGTCGCCGACCTGGAAGCCCCAGCCGCCGATGGCGCGCGACCTGCCATGCTTGCGCGCCATATAGGCGGTGCCGGTGCCGAGGATGGCCATGGCGCCGTCACCGGAGCCGACGGCCCCTTCGAGCGCGATCTCGGCATCGGTCTCGACACGGCTGATGCTGAACGGCAGGATGGCTTCGAGCTGCTGCCGGTAGGTGCCGACATTGGCGCCGGCAAGGCCGAGAATGGCCGGTGTTTGCGGGATGAGTTCGGGATCCTGCCCGGCGGCAATGAAAGCCTGCCGCGCGGCGTCGACAATGTTCGAGCGCGCGCCGGTGAGATCGGTGCGGATGTTGGCGGCGCCGCTTTTGGCACGGCCAATGACCGAACCTTCAATTGTTGCCAGGGCGGCCCTGCAGCTGGTGCCGCCGCCATCGATGCCGAGCACGAATTTCACGCGATTTCTCCTCCGGGCGGATAATACCAATAAAATACCAATAGCCAAGAGTTAAATTCCGTTTCAAAAAGATTAAGCCGTATTTTATTGAAAACCCTGCACATTTCGCCGGCTCAGCGATTTCCTCTCCGCGAATTCGTTAATGCATGTGGACAAGTGGTATTTTTTTGGTATTGTTCTGGTATTGGAGGAACACGGATGGCTGAAACGCGCACCGAAGCGCTTCACAGGAATGCCGAGGGGCTGGATATCCAGGCTCCGGAAGCCATCCTTGTTTCGCTGGCCGATGCGCAGATCGAAGCCGCAAAGGCCGTCCGCAACGCCATCCCCGCCATTGCCAAGGCAGCCGAGATCATCGCCGGCCGGTTGAGCGGCGGCGGCAAGCTTGCCTATGCCGCGGCCGGCAGTTCCGGCCTGATGGCGCTGGCCGACGCCCTGGAACTTCCCGGCACTTTCGGCATCCGCCGCGACCGCATCGCCATCTTGATCGCCGGCGGCGACGAGGCCTTGAGGACACTGGCCGGCGGCCCGGAGGATGATACGGAGGCGGCGGCGGCTGCCGTCGCCAATGCCGGTATCGGCGTGGGCGATTGCCTGATCGCCCTTTCCGCCAGCGGCGCCACGCCCTATGCAGTGCGCGCCATCGAGGAAGCTGCCAGCCAGGGTGCAGCCACCATCGGCATTGGCAACAATCGGGACTCGGCCCTGCTGCGCCAGGCCGAAACCGCCATCCTCTTGGAAACGCCGCCGGAAGTGATCGCCGGCTCGACGCGCATGGGCGCCGGTACCGCGCAGAAGATCGCGCTCAACATGCTGTCGACGCTGACCGCCGTCCATCTCGGCCATGTCCATGACGGGTACATGGTCAATCTCCTGGCCGACAACATCAAGCTGCGCGACCGCGCCGCGCGCATCGTCGCCGCCATCAGCGGGCGCGACAGGGACGAAGCCGCCCGGCTGCTCGAAAAGAGCGGCGGCGCGGTTAAGACCGCCATTCTGCTCGCCGCCGGCGCCGACAGCGCCGACGTGGCGGAGAAACTGCTGGAAGGAACCGGCCAGAGGCTGAGGCCGGCGCTTTCCGCGATCGAGGGGAGCAAGGGGCGCACTGCCTCCGTTCTCATCAAAACCGAACCTGAAAAAGGTCAACAGGGAGACTGAGCATGACAACGAAACTACTGACGGCACTGCTTCTGGGCACCAGCATTCTCGGCTCGGCCGGGTTGGCTCACGCCGAGGACGTAACGCTCAACATCGAAAGCTGGCGCGGCGACGACCTTGCCATCTGGAAGGACAAGCTGATCCCGGCCTTCGAAGCCAAGAATCCCGGCATCAAGGTGGTGTTCGCACCATCGGCTCCGACCGAATATGACGCCGCCCTTGGCGCCAAGCTCGCCGCCGGCTCGGCGGGCGACCTGATCACCTGCCGCCCCTTCGACAAGTCGCTTGAACTCTACAAGAAGGGCAACCTCGCCGATCTTTCGGCGCTGCCCGGCATGGAGAACTTCTCGCCCGTCGCGAAGTCCGCCTGGCAGACCGATGACGGCAAGGCGAGCTTCTGCGTGCCGATGGCATCCGTCATCCACGGCTTCATCTACAACAAGGACGCCTTCGACAAGCTCGGCATCAAGGTGCCGACGACCCGCGACGAGTTCTTCGCCGCGCTTGACAAGATCAAGGCCGACGGCACCTACATCCCGATGGCGATGGGCACCAAGGACCTCTGGGAAGCCGCGACCATGGGCTACCAGAACATCGGCCCCAACTACTGGAAGGGCGAGGACGGCCGTCAGGCGCTGATCAAGGGCACGCAGAAGCTGACCGACAAGGACTGGGTCGCTCCCTATGAGGAACTGGCCAAGTGGAAGCCGTATCTCGGCGACGGCTTCGAGGCGCAGACCTATCCGGACAGCCAGAACCTGTTCACGCTCGGCCGCGCCGCCATCTACCCGGCCGGCTCGTGGGAAATCGGCCTGTTCAACACCCAGGCCCAGTTCAAGATGGGCGCCTTCCCGCCGCCGGTCGAGAAGGCCGGCGACACCTGCTACATCTCCGACCATACCGATATCGGCATGGGCCTGAATGCAGCCTCCAAGCATGCCGACGCGGCCAAGACCTTCCTGTCGTGGGTCGCCTCGCCGGACTTCGCCACCATTTACGCCAACGCGTTGCCGGGCTTCTTCAGCCTGAACTCCTCGCCGGTGAAGATGGCGGACCCGCTGGCGCAGGAATTCGTCTCCTGGCGCGGCAAGTGCAAGTCGACGATCCGCTCGACCTACCAGATCCTGTCGCGCGGCACGCCGAACCTCGAAAACGAGACCTGGGTTGAATCGGCCAACGTCATCAACGGCACCGACACGCCGGAAGCCGCGGCCAAGAAGCTGCAGACCGGTCTCGACAGCTGGTATAAGCCGGCGAAGTAAGAGCTCAGGCAACGGAACCGGCCGGGCGCATGCCTGGCCGGTTCCGGATACCCCGTTCAGATAGCGATTGTCGGCACCGCCTCGCGGCCTTACCCTTGCTCGTCTTGGGGAAGGCTAGCTGATCAGTCGCAGGCCTCTGTTCTTGCCGCACCGGGCAAGGATGTCTGGGGCCGTGCATCGAGGCATCA
Organism: Mesorhizobium sp. WSM4310; assembly: GCF_007003935.1. Classification (NCBI taxonomy): domain Bacteria; kingdom Pseudomonadati; phylum Pseudomonadota; class Alphaproteobacteria; order Hyphomicrobiales; family Phyllobacteriaceae; genus Mesorhizobium; species Mesorhizobium sp. WSM4310. The sequence goes on along the minus strand of NZ_VFTA01000019.1, from coordinate 9,067 downwards.
TCTAGCAACAACATCGTCTGGAACCGAGAGACGGCGGGAACCGAACTCATGGCCGCAGATATCCGACCGAAAAGACCGTTTCGCTGGCACATCGCCATCTTCCTGGCGCCGGCCGTGCTCGTCTATACGGCAATCATGATCCTGCCACTCGCCGGCACGCTGCAGCTGTCGCTGTTCCGCAACATCGAGCAGCACCAGGTCTTTGTCGGACTGGACAATTTCCGCACGCTGTTCGGCGACCCCAACTGGTCGGTGAATTTCTGGAATGCGCTGCGCAACAACGTCTGGTTCTTCATCATCCATATGCTGGTGCAGAACCCGATCGGCGTGATGCTGGCAGCCCTGTTGTCCAGCCCGAGGCTAAGATTCGCGGCCTTCTACCGCACGGCGATCTTCGTGCCGACCATCCTGTCCTTCGTCATCGTCGGCTTCGCCTGGAAGCTGATCCTGTCGCCGCTCTGGGGCGTGGCGCCGCACATGCTGGACCTTATCGGCCTGAAAAGCCTGTTCACGCCGTGGCTCGGCAAGGAAGAATACGCGCTGACCGCGCTCAGCCTGATCTCGGTGTGGCAGTTCGTCGGCATCCCGATGATGCTGATCTACGCAGCACTCCTGTCGATCCCCGACGAGGTGATCGAGGCCGCCGAATGCGACGGCATCACCGGCATGTCGCAGTTCTGGAAGATCAAGCTGCCGCTGATCCTGCCGTCGATCGGCATCATCTCGATCCTCACCTTCGTCGGCAATTTCAATGCCTTCGACCTGATCTACACCGCACAGGGCGCGCTCGCCGGGCCGAACTATTCGACCGACATTCTCGGCACCTTCCTCTACCGCGCCTTCTTCGGCTTCCAGCTGCAGGTCGGCGACCCCAACATGGGCGCGGCGATCGCCACGATGATGTTCCTGATCATCCTCGGCGGCGTCTGTGTCTACCTCTTCCTCGTCCAGACGCGCCTGCGTCGCTACCAGTTCTGAGGGCAAGAGATGAGCACTGCCACCCGTTCGCTGCCCCGCACCATCGGCGCCCACGCGATTCTGTTGACCTATACGGCGATCGCGCTGTTTCCGGTGATCCTGGTCATCATGAATTCGTTCAAGTCCCGCGCCGGCATCTTCGGCGCGCCGCTGACGCCGCCGACGCCGAAGACATTCGACCTGATCGGCTACACCACGGTGATCGGCCAGGGCGACTTCATCCACTATTTCCAGAACAGCCTCGTCGTCACCGTCGCCTCGCTGTTCTTCGTGCTTTTGTTCGGCGCCATGGCGGCCTTCGCACTGTCGGAATACCGCTTCCGCGGCAATTCGCTGATGGGGCTCTATCTGGCGCTCGGCATCATGATCCCGATCCGCCTCGGCACCGTCGCCATCCTGCAATTGATGGTGGCGAGCGGGCTGGTCAACACGCTGACCGCACTCATCCTGGTCTACACCGCGCAAGGCCTGCCGCTCGCCGTCTTCATCCTGTCGGAATTCATGAAGCAGGTGTCCGACGACCTGAAGAATGCCGGCCGCATCGACGGCCTGTCGGAATACACCATCTTCTTCCGGTTGGTGCTGCCGCTGGTGCGGCCATCGATGGCGACGGTCGCCGTCTTCACCATGATCCCGATCTGGAACGATCTGTGGTTTCCGCTGATCCTGGCGCCCTCGGAAGAGACCAAGACGGTGACGCTCGGCGCGCAGCTCTTCCTCGGCCAGTTCGTCACCAACTGGAACGCCATCCTGGCGGCACTCTCGCTGGCGATCATGCCGGTGCTGATCCTCTACGTCATCTTCTCGCGGCAGCTGATCCGCGGCATTACGTCTGGAGCCGTCAAGTGAGCTCAAAACCACCCCTTCGCGTCGTCGTCGCCGGCCTCGGCAATATGGGCCGCAGCCATGCGCTGGCCTATCACACCAATCCTGGCTTCGAGATTGCGGCACTGATCAACCGTTCCGACGTGCCGCTGCCGGAAGGCCTGTCGGCCTATGGCATCAGGCGTTCCTTCGACGAGGCGCTGCGCGACGAAAAGCCTGATCTCGCCTGCATCGCCACCTATTCCGACAGCCATGCCGACTATGCGGTCAGGGCGTTCGAGGCCGGCTGCCATGTCTTTGTCGAAAAGCCGCTGGCAACGACGGTGGCCGACGCAAAGCGCGTCGTCGCGGCCGCCAAGGCCAACGACAGGAAACTGGTGATCGGCTATATACTGCGCCACCACCCGTCCTGGATCAGGCTGATCGCCGAGGCGCGCAAGCTCGGCGGCCCCTATGTCTTCCGCATGAACCTCAACCAGCAGTCCTCAGGCCCTACCTGGGAGACGCACAAGCAATTGATGCAGACGACGTCGCCTATCGTCGATTGCGGCGTCCACTATCTCGACGTCATGCTGCAGATCACCGACGCCAGGCCGGTCGAGGTGCGCGGCATGGGCGTGCGGCTGACGCAGGAGGTGGCGCCGACGATGTACAATTACGGCCACCTGCAGGTGCTGTTCGATGACGGTTCGGTCGGCTGGTACGAAGCCGGCTGGGGGCCGATGATTTCCGAAACCGCCTTCTTCGTGAAGGACGTCATCTCGCCGAATGGCTGCGTGTCGATCGTCATGAAAGAAGGTGTGAAGTCGGACGACATCGACACCCACACCAAGACCTCGACCATCCGCCTGCACAGTGCGGCGACCGGTCCGGACGGCAAATTCGTCAAGGCGGACGAGATGCTGTCCATGGCCGGCGAACCCGGACATCAGGACCTCTGCGACCTCGAACAGGCCTTCGTCCTGAAGGCGATCCGCGAGGACATGGATCTCACCCGCCACATGGACGACGCGGTCAAGTCGCTCGCCGTCTGCCTTGCCGCCGACGAGAGCGTGCGCAGCGGAAAGGCGGTGCGATTGTGACCGGGGCATTGTCATCGGGGGGTGCCTTGGCGCTCACTCATCAATTTGGAGGACTGCCGTGGGCTCGCTGAAGATCGAAAATGTGAAGAAGGCCTTCGGGCCGGTCGAGGTGCTGAAAGGCATCAACCTCGAAGTGACGGATGGCGAATTCGTCGTCTTCGTCGGTCCGTCGGGCTGCGGTAAGTCGACCTTGCTCAGGGTCATCGCCGGGCTGGAGGATTCGACCTCGGGCCGGGTGGTGATCGACGGCGCGGATGTGTCGGCCACACCGCCGGCCAAGCGCGGCATCGCCATGGTGTTCCAGACCTATGCGCTCTACCCGCATCTGACGGTGAAGAACAATATGGGCCTCGGCCTGAAACAGGCCGGCACGCCGGCGGCCGAGATCGACCGCCGCATCGGCATCGCCTCGTCCATGCTGTCGCTGGAGCCGTATCTCGAAAGGCGCCCGGCCGAACTCTCCGGCGGCCAGCGCCAGCGTGTCGCCATCGGCCGTGCCGTGGTACGCGAGCCAAAACTGTTCCTCTTCGACGAGCCGCTGTCGAACCTCGACGCCGCCCTGCGCGTCAACACCCGGCTTGAGATCGCGCAGCTGCACCGCCGGCTGAAGGCAACGATGATCTACGTCACCCACGACCAGGTCGAGGCGATGACCCTGGCCGACAAGATCGTCGTGCTGAACGCCGGCAGGATCGAGCAGATCGGCGGTCCGATGGAGCTCTACAATTCACCGGCAAACGAATTCGTCGCCGGCTTCATCGGCTCGCCGAAGATGAACTTCATCGAGGGTGCGCGTCTCGGCGAGACGGCCAAGACCATCGGCGTGCGGCCGGAACATCTGACCGTCGACACGAAGTCAGGCGCCTGGAAGGGCACGGTGGTGCATGCCGAACATCTCGGCGCCGACACCAATCTTTATCTCGACTGCGAAAAGGCCGGGCTGATTACGGTGCGCATCTTCGGCGTCTATGACGCGGAGCCAGGCGCGACGCTTTATGCGACACCGGATCCGGCAAAGACCTATCGGTTTGGCGCGGATGGGAAGACGATAAAGTAGCGCCCTGACCTTCTCCCCTTGTGGGAGAAGGTGGATCGGCGCGCAGCGCCGAGACGGATGAGGGGTGTTCCAGCGGAGTGAGGCGTGAAAAGATCGAAAGATTTCAGGCGCTTACTTCTGCAAACCTAAGATCCTTCGCGCGCCCCTCATCCGACCTCGCTTCGCGAGGCCACCTTCTCCCGCAAGGGGAGAAGGTCAGGAGCCGCCGCGCCTACACGTCAGCCCTAAACGTCTGCTTCTGCTGGCCGAGGCCTTCGATGCCCAGTTCCACCACGTCGCCAGCCCTGAGGAACACCGGTGGCTTCATGCCCAGGCCCACGCCGGGCGGGGTACCTGTCGAAATGATGTCGCCGGGGTGCAGCGACATGAACTGGCTGAGGTAGGACACCAGATATTTGACGCCGTAGACCATGGTCTTGGTCGAGCCGTTCTGCATGGTCTTGCCGTTGACGGTCAGCCACATCTTCAGGTTCTGCGGATCGGCGACTTCGTCCTTGGTCACCAGCCACGGGCCGGTCGGGCCAAACGTGTCGCAGCTCTTGCCCTTGGTCCACTGGCCCTGACGCTCGGCCTGGAAGGCGCGCTCGGAGACGTCATGCGCAACGGCATAGCCGGCGACATAGTCGAGCGCATCGGCTTCGCTGACATATTTGGCTTTTCTGCCGATAACCACGGCGAGCTCGACTTCCCAGTCGGTCTTTTCAGAGCCGCGCGGGATCAGCACGTCGTCATCCGGACCGACAATGGCCGAGCTTGCCTTCATGAAGATGATCGGCTCCGGCGGCACGGTGGCGCCGGTTTCGGCGGCGTGGTCGGAGTAGTTGAGGCCGATGCAGATGAATTTTCCGGTGCCGCCAACGCAGGCGCCGAGGCGAGGCTTGCCGGAAACCGCCGGCAGCGACTTCGGATCGAGCTTGCCCAGCATCTCCAGCGAGGCCGGATGAAGCGTGGTGCCGGCAATGTCGGCGACATGGGCGGAGAGATCGCGGATCGTTCCATCCGCATCGAGCAGGCCGGGGCGTTCGCTCCCCGCCTCGCCATAGCGCAGCAGTTTCATCTAAATCCTTCTCCTGGTTGCGGCCTCGCGGCCTTTTGCAAACTCTCCGCCGAGGCGATGGCTCCCCAGGGAGCCGGGCGGACCGTACCCATCGACCTCTTCCCGGGCAAGCACGGACAGCTGTTGGGCGGGCCGGCGCGCCGGATTTTCAGACTTCCCGATCCACGGCAAAAATTAGGGCGCAGCCCGATCTCAGATCGACCAGCCGCCGTCGATATTATAGGCCTGCCCGGACGTGTAGGTCGCGCCGGCCAGATAGACGGCGAGATCGGCGATTTCCTCCGGCGTGCCGAGCCGGCCCATCGGCTGGCGGGCGATGAAGGCGGCGCGGGCGGCTTCGTAGTCGCCCTGCGCATGCATGCGGTCCTGCAACGACGGGCTCTCGACCGTGCCTGGGCAGATGGCGTTGCAGCGTATGCCCTTGCCGACATAGTCGGCGGCAATCGCCTTGGTCAGGCCGATGACGGCGGCCTTGGTGACGCCATAGGCAAAGCGGTTCGGCACGCCTTTGCCGGCGCCGGCGACGGAAGACATGTTGACGATCGATCCGTCGCCGCGCTCCAGCATGCCGGGCAGCACGGCCCGGATGGTGCGGATCATGGCGCGGACATTGAGGTTGAAGGCGAAATCGAGATCGCCATCCTTCATCTCCAGGATCGATCCGGAATGGACGAAGCCGGCGCAGTTGAACAGCACGTCGACGCGGCCGATCTCGGCGAAGGCGGCGTTGACCGCCTCGTCGTTGAGGACATCGAGCTTGCGGGTTTTAATCCCTGGCGTCTTGGCGAGTTCGGCGAGAAGAGTCTCGTTGATGTCGGTGGCGTGGACGGTGGCTCCAGTCTTGGCGAAGGCCAGCACGCTCGCCTTGCCGATGCCTTGCGCCGCCGCCGTGATGACAACGACCTTGCCTGCCAGATCCGCCATGCCTTTTTCCTCGCCTGCTTGGGTGTCAACTGCCTTTATCGGCGACCGGCCGAGGCGTCATGTGCCAGTCAGGCTCGATTGTGCGGCCTGCGTCGCAGCCAGTTCACTGATAAAGATGTTTTTTCTCGTTAAAGAACATATGTCCGGGCGTCAAGCCCGAACACGATCACCATTGCGACAGCCGGGAAATGTCAGTCGCCGTAAGGCACCCAGACATTCTTGACCTCGACGGCGCGGCGCAGGAAAGCATCGCCGGCCGCCTCGTCGGATGCCCAGTCGAGGCCGCGGCCATTGCCGCTCCAGACGCGCTTGAGGTTGCCGATGGACTCGGCTTCCGCCTTGGCGCAGGTCTCGGCATCGGCGAACACCCAGAGCCCGTCGACATCGTCATGCTTGGCCAGCACGCCGGCAAGCTCGGCGGTGCGGCCGGTGACGATGTTGATGGCGCCGGCCGGAACGTCCGAATATTCGATCACCTGATAGAGATCGGTGGCGAGCAGCGGATAGCGTTCCGAAGGCACCGCGACCACCGTGTTGCCCATGGCCAGCGCCGGCGCCACCAGCGAGATCAGGCCAAGCAGCGGTGATGCGTCCGGTGCGACGATGCCGACGACGCCGACCGGCTCATGCAGCGCCAGCGTCACCGCGCGGGCCGGCGGCTGGTGCACGCGCCCCTCGAACTTGTCGGCAAGACCAGCATAGAGGAACAGTCGTTCGATCGATTGGTCGACCTCCTCGCGCGCCGCCTTGGGCGTAGCCCCGGTCAGCTCGCTGAGACGGGCGGCAAACTCGCCAGCGCGGCCGGAAAGATTCTCGGCCAGGTAATAAAGCACCTGGGAGCGATTGTAGGCGGTGGCTTCCGGCCAGCCTTTGCAGGCGCGGGCGGCCGCGACGGCGTCACGGACATCCTTGCGGTTGCCAAAGCCGACTTCGCCGGCCAGCTTGCCCTTGGCGGTGGCGACAGCCAGCGAATAATTGCCGTCGGGCCGAATTTGCTTGCCGCCGATGAACAATTTTGCCGTGCGGTCAATGGCCGCGCCGTCAGCCTGCTCGACCGGTTGCGCCGAGACCGCCGCCGGCTTGATGACCGGTCCGAGCGGCAGATTTGCCGCGAGATATTCGAACATGCCTTCGCGCCCGCCCTCGCGGCCGAAACCGCTTTCGCGGTAGCCGCCGAAGCCGCAGGCGGCATCGAACATGTTGGTGCCGTTGACCCAGACGACGCCGGCCTTCAGCTGCGGCGCGACATGGAGCGCGAGGTTGACATTCTCGCTCCACACGCTCGCCGCGAGCCCGTAGCGCGTGTTGTTGGCAAGCTCGATCGCTTCCTCGGTGTTGCGGAAGGTCATGGTCGCCAGAACTGGCCCAAACACCTCTTCCTGCGCCAGGATGTTAGCCGGCGAAACACCGGTGGCGAGTGTCGGGAGGTGATAGTAGCCGGTGGCCGGCAGCGCCGCATCCGGCTGCCAGCAGACGGCGCCCTGCTTCGCGCCTTCGGCGACCAGACCCTTGACGCGGTCGAGCTGCGTCGGATCGACCAGCGGGCCGATATCGGTGTTCTTGTCGAGCGGACTGCCGACGCGCAGCCGGCTCATCCGCATCTTGACCTTGGCGATCAGGGCTTCGGCAATGCCTTCCTGCACCAGGAGCCGCGATCCGGCGCAGCAGACCTGGCCCTGGTTGAACCAGATGCCATCGACCAGACCTTCCACGGCGCTGTCGAGATCGGCATCCTCGAAGACGATGAAGGCCGATTTGCCGCCGAGCTCCAGCGACAGTTTCTTGCCCGATCCGGCGGTGGCCTTCCTGATGATCTTGCCGACTTCCGACGAGCCGGTGAAGGCGATCTTCTGGATGCCGGGATGGTTGACGATGGCCGCGCCCGCTTCCGGTCCACCCTGCACGATGTTGACGACGCCCTTCGGTACGCCGGCACGCTCGCAGATCTCGGCGAACAGGATGGCTGTGAGCGGCGTGAACTCGGCCGGCTTCAGCACCACCGTGCAGCCGGCGGCCAGTGCCGGCGCGATCTTCCAGGCCAGCATCAGCAGCGGGAAATTCCAAGGGATGATCTGGCCGACGACGCCGACACCCTTGTGCCCGGGAAAATCCTTGTCCAGCGCCTGCGCCCAGCCGGCGTGATGGATGAAATGGCGGATCGCCAGGGGCACGTCGATGTCGCGGCTTTCGCGGATCGGCTTGCCGTTGTCGATGGACTCGAGCACCGCGAACAGGCGCTGATGCCGCTGCATGACACGGCCGATGGCATAAAGCACCTTGGCGCGCTGGTAGCCTGAACTGGCGCTCCATTTCGGCAGCGCCTTGGTGGCGGCCGCAACCGCCGCGTCGATATCGGCGGCACTGGCGTCGGAGACCTTGGCCAGCAGCTTGCCGGAAGACGGCTCGCTGGTTTCGAAAGTCTTGCCGCCGGAAGCGGCTTTCCAGCCGCCGTCGATGAACAGCGCCTTGCCGAAATCGCGCGCGGCAAGCCACGCATCGGCCTCGTTGCGGGCTTCCGGCGCCGGTCCGTATTCCATGGCGTGATAGCGGTCGAGAATATTCATGGGGTGCCTCCTTCACCCTTCCCCTTGGCGGGGAGGGTCGATCGGCCAGGCCGATCGGGGTGGGTGCTCAAGCCATTGCGTGGCGGTGATTGGCCGAATAGTGCCCGGTCAGATGATGCTCGAGCTGCCGCTCGATGTCGGTCAAAAGGCTCGACGCGCCGAAGCGGAACAGTTCCGGTTCCAGCCATGGCCGGCCGAGCTCTTCCTTCATCAGCACCAGCCAGTCGAGCGAGGCTTTTGCCGTGGATATGCCGCCGGCCGGCTTGAAGCCGATGAGATAGCCGGTTTCCTCGAAATAGGCCCTGATGGCGCGCACCATGGCGAGGCCGACGGGCAGCGTGGCGTTGACGCTTTCCTTGCCGGTCGAGGTCTTGATGAAATCGGCGCCTGCCATCATCGCCACCATCGAGGCCAGCATGACATTGCGCAAAGTGGCGAGGTCGCCAGTGCCCAGAATGACCTTTAGATGCGCATCGCCGCAGGCAGCACGCATCGACACGATCTCATTGTAGAGCTCCCGCCACTTGGCGCCGAACACCAGCCCGCGCGGAATGACGACGTCGATCTCGTCGGCGCCGTC